>JAABQE010000156.1 GCA_011391655.1 Hydrogenophilales bacterium | reverse complement strand
GTTTGCAGCGCCAGCTGGCGCGCGGTAGCGGGTGACAGTCCCTGCGCCACCGCCGCTGCCTCCAGCGACTCGATGCAATAGAACACATAGGCCGGGCCGCTGCCCGACACCGCCGTCACCGCATCCAGCAGGGTTTCGCTGTCCACCCACACGACGCCGCCCACAGCGCGCAGCACCATTTCGGCTTGCGAGCGCGCGTCCTGGTTGACGGCGGCTGGCGCGTACAGTCCGGCGATCCCGGCCTGCACCAGGGCCGGGGTGTTGGGCATGGCGCGAACGACACGATCATGCCCCCCCAGCCAGCGAGTGAGGTCAGCTACCCGCACGCCGGCAGCGATCGACACCACCAACTGGGTCGAGAGTCGCGTGGCCAGCGCGGCCGCCACCTCGGGCAGGGATTGCGGTTTGACTGCCAGCACGATCAAGCCATGCAGCCGTGCCTGCGCCAGATCGGTATGCGTTTCCACGCCAAAGCGTGCGGCCAACTGCCCCCGTGCGTCGGCGTTGATCTCCACCACCTCGATATCGGTCGGCTGCGCGCCGCTGGCGATCAAGCCACCGATGATGGCTGCGGCCATATTGCCGCCACCAATGAAACTGACTTTATGCATGCTTATTCCTTTCACCAAAGAGTGCGGTGCCAACCCGCACGATCGTCGCGCCTTCCAGTATGGCGGCCTCCAGATCGGCCGACATGCCCATCGACAGGGTATCCAGCGCGTAGCCGCGTGCGACCAAAGCCTCAAATGCCATGCGCACCAGCCGGAATGCAGCACGTTGGTCAGCGATGTCCGTCGCCGGCGCCGGAATGGCCATCAAACCACGCAGCTGCAAACCCGGCAGCGCAGACATGGCTTCAGCCAGCGCAGGCAGTTCGGCGATAGCCACCCCGCCCTTGCTGGCTTCGCCGCTCACATTCAGCTCGATGCACACCTGCAGAGGCGGCAGACCCGTCGGGCGCTGTGCCGACAGGCGCTCGGCTATTTTCAAGCGGTCGATGCTATGCACCCAGCTGAAGTTTTCAGCAATGGCGCGTGTTTTATTGCTCTGTATCGGGCCGATGAAATGCCATTCCAGGGGCAAGTCGCGCAGGGCTTGCTGCTTGTCGAGCGCTTCCTGGACGTAATTTTCACCGAATTCGCGCTGGCCACAGGCGGCCAGTTCGCGCACCGACGCTGCGTCAAAGGTTTTGCTGACCGCCAGCAGGCACACCGCCGCCGCGTCGCGCCCAGCTTCGGCGAGTGCCTGCGCAATCCGCGTTTGCACGTGGGACAAACGCCGGCTGAACGCCTCATGCGCAGACGGCATGTCCGGCTCAAGTTCGCCCGTTTTCAGTCCGTTATTCATTGCGCTCATTATCTTTCAAAACACCCAGCCGAGGCTTACGTGGATATTTCAGAATTATTGGCTTTTTCCGTCAAGAATAAAGCGTCCGACCTGCACCTGTCCGCCAGCCTGCCACCCATGATCCGGGTGAACGGCGACGTTCGCCGCATCAACCTGCCGCCGATGGAACACAAGGACGTGCATCGCATGGTGTACGACATCATGAACGACGGCCAGCGCAAGGTGTATGAAGAAACGCTGGAAATCGACTTCTCGTTCGAGATTCCCTCGCTGGCACGCTTTCGCGTCAATGCCTTCAACCAGCAATACGGCGCAGGTGCGGTGTTCAGGACCATTCCCTCGAAGGTGCTATCGCTGGAAGAACTCAACTGCCCGCAAATCTTCAAGGAAATTTCCGACCAGCCGCGCGGCATCGTGCTGGTGACCGGCCCGACCGGCTCAGGCAAATCGACCACGCTGGCAGCGATGATGGATTACATCAACGAAAACAACTACGCGCACATCCTCACGGTCGAAGACCCGATCGAATTTGTGCACCAAAGCAAAAAATGCCTGATCAACCAGCGTGAAGTCGGCCCGCATACGCTGTCGTTCAATAACGCCTTGCGCTCGGCGCTGCGCGAAGACCCGGACGTCATCCTGGTCGGCGAATTGCGCGACCTGGAAACCATCCGCCTCGCGCTGACCGCGGCCGAAACCGGCCACCTGGTGTTCGGCACCCTGCACACCAGTTCGGCGGCCAAAACCATCGACCGCGTGGTCGACGTGTTCCCGGCGGCGGAAAAGGAAATGGTGCGTTCGATGCTGTCCGAATCGCTGCGCGCCGTCATCTCGCAAACCCTGCTCAAGACCAAGGACGGCAACGGCCGCGTGGCGGCGCACGAAATCATGATCGGCACCCCGGCGATTCGCAACCTGATTCGTGAAGGCAAGGTGGCGCAGATGTATTCTGCGATCCAGACCGGCGGCAACATCGGCATGCAGACGCTCGACCAATGCCTGCAGGATCTGGTGAAGCGCAATGTCGTTGCATCGGGCGTTGCGCGCAACGCGGCACAAAACAAAGACTCGTTCCTGGGATAACCCGGACTGGCTAAGGACTGAAACGATGAATGCAGAAAAAACCATCCACGACCTGCTGCGCCTGATGTTGGCGAAAAATGCGTCCGACTTGTTCATCACGGCAGGCTTTCCCCCCGCATTCAAGGTCGACGGCAAAATCACCCCGGTCTCGAACCAGACCCTGACGCCGGCTCACACCAGCGAGTTGGCGCGCTCGATCATGAACGAGCGGCAATGGAACGATTTCGAAGCAACCAACGAGTCCAACTTCGCCATCAGCCCGCCCGAAATCGGCCGTTTCCGCGTCAACGTATTCGTCCAGCAGGGCCGCGTCGGCATCGTGATGCGGACGATTGTGACCAAAATCCCCAAGATGGCCGAACTCAACCTGCCGCCGATCATGAGTGATGTCGCGATGATCAAGCGCGGTCTGGTGATTTTCGTCGGCGCCACTGGT
>JAABQE010000155.1 GCA_011391655.1 Hydrogenophilales bacterium | reverse complement strand
GTGTGGCTGCGCTTTCCCCGCTTCAAGGCGGCATTGAATGCGGCACACGGCGAAGCGATCGGACTGGAAACGGACACCCTCCGTGGCCGCCGGCGCGATGCGCTGACCATGCTGGATGAATCGGGTGTGTGGGTGATGAGCCGCGACCCCGCTTTGCACACCTTGCTGGCTGAACACGCCTGGCAGACGCTGTTTTGGGAGCAGCGGCAGGCAGTCGAAAAGGCGATGGGGTTTGTGGTGGTCGGGCACGCGCTGCTGGAAAAGCTGCTGGCACCCTACCCGGCGATCACCGGCAAATGCCTGATGCTCAGTACGGATGTGCTCGACCCCAATGCAATCGAACGGCAAGCCGTCGCTGCGCTCAGCGCAATTCACTCACCGCGCCAGCTTGCGCCGCTTCCGGTACAGGGTGTGCCGGGATGGGATGCTGGCAATGCGGATGCAGCGTATTACGCCAATCAGGTCATTTTCCGGCCAGCGCGCATCAGCCCGCCACCAGCGGCAGATCGCCCCCGGCCACCCACGCCTGCGCCATCTCAAGATCGTCAAACAATCGAATATCCGCCGACATGAACGAGCGGTTGAGCCACATGCTCCACGCCATCCATTGATCGTCGGTCAGGATGGCGATGCGGCCGAAATCGTTTTTGTGCTCGCGTGAGAACTTCAGTTCCTCCCACGCCACATCGAGGCTGTACGACAGCATGTCGCGCAAATCAAACAGCAGATTAACCTGGCCCTGAAACTGGATGCCGTAGCCCACCGCCTGCTCGAATTCACGGTAATCGTCGAGGGTGAACTGCCCCATCACGGACACCGCAATTTGATTGTTTTTGATATCGAGGCTGATCATGTATCACTCCAGAAGTTGATTGGCCTCACTATAGCGAATCGGCGGGCGCAGGTGCGGATGCCCGTACTGCCAGCATGCCGGCCAGCGCCACCACCGCCATCCCCATCCACGCTGAAGCCGGCAGCTGCTCGCCAAACAGGATGGCCCCGTACACCGCCGAAAATCCCACCGTGGTGTACGCCAGCGCACCCACGATCAGCGTGCGGCCACGATGGTAGGCGCGCGTCAGCGCCAGTTGCGCCAACGTGGCCGTCACCCCGATCCCGATCAACCATGGCCAGTCAGAAGGTTGCGGGCGATGGAAGCCAGCCAGCGCCATCCACAGCCCGCCGCCCACCGTCGCCAGCAGGGTAAAATAAAACACCACCCGCCACGCCGGTTCACCGAGTTTGCCCAGCTGCTTCACGTTGACATACGCCACCGCCGCCAGCATGCCCGACACCAGCCCCGCCAGCGCGGGCAACCAGGCTTGATCCTGCACCTGCGGGCGCAACAGCATCACGATGCCGACAAAACCCAACGCCACCGCACCCAGCAGTCCGCGCCCGTGGCGCTCATGCAACCACCAGGCAGACAGCGCAGCCAGAAACAGCGGTGCGGTGTAATTCAGGGTCACCGCCGTGGCCAACGGCAAGCGCGCAATGGCGTAGAAGAACAGCACCAGGGCAGTAAAGCCCGACAGTCCGCGCCAGACATGCGCTTTGAAATGCTGCGTGGCCAGCGGCGTCAGCAAGCTGCCGTGCTGCACGCCAATCACGCCCCCGATCGCCAGCAAGCCGAATGCCGAGCGATAAAAAACCAGTTCCGCGCTCGAAAAGTTCACCGAGGCGTGTTTCACCAGCACCCCCATCAGGGCGAACAGCGCGGCCGCCACGAGCATCCAGCTAGATTTCATCGGAATTAAAAAAGACTCCCATGCGCTTCACGGTTCTGCCTTCACCTCAGGTTGTACCGGAATCAGAATTTCAAAGCGCACCCGTGACCACGGATCGCGCACCTCGGCCAGGCGGCTGATCCGTGCCAGCAGCACCTGTCCGCTGTCCATGAAGCGCGCCACATCGGCGTTGTCCCGTCGCGGCACATAGCCAATCTTGTGGCCTTGCCATTCGATTCGCACCGCTTTGGTATCGTAGGGGTTGGCCGGTTCGCGGATCAGGGTGAGCCCATCCCCCACCCGCATCTGCGGCCACAATTGCTTGCCCGCGTGGTACTGAAAGCCGGCCAGGGGCGAATCCTGCAGCAGGATATTGGCAGCGATCTGGGCGTGCAGCGGCAGGGCCCACAGGCCAATCCACAGCACAATCCATTCAGGCAAACGCAACATGCCAACCATTCTACTGAGTTGGCCATGCATGTGCTGTCGCCAGGCACGCCGTCAACGCAAGACTCATCCGTGTAATTGAAAAACTATTTATTGATAACCGTTATCATTTACAGTACGATATTTTCATTCACTCAACACAGGGATGCCTCAGCATGAAATTGACCCATCTTCTGGCCGCAATGACGCTGGCCGTGACCGCCCTCCCCGCCCTGGCTGAAGAAGTCGTGGTGTATTCCGCACGCAATGAACAGCTGATCAAGCCGCTGTTCGACGCCTACACGAAAGACACCGGTGTGGCCGTGAAATTCATCACCGACAAGGAAGGCCCGCTGATGGCGCGCCTCAAGGCCGAAGGCAAAAACACCCCGGCCGACATGCTGCTGACGGTGGATGCGGGCAATTTGTGGCAGGCATCCGAAGAAGGCCTGCTGCGCCCGATCCAGTCGAAAGCCCTGCAGGCCAACGTGCCCGCCCACCTGCGCGACCCCGGGAACGAATGGTTCGGCCTGTCGGTGCGCGCCCGCACCATGGTGTACAACACCGCCAAAGTCAAACCCACTGCGCTTTCCACCTATGAAGACCTGGCCAACCCAAAATGGAAAGGCCGCCTCTGCCTGCGCACCTCGAAAAAGGTCTACAACCAGAGCCTGGTGGCGATGATGATCACCGAATACGGCGAAGGCAAAACCGAGGACATCGTGCGCGGCTGGGTCGGCAATCTGGCCACCTCGCCCTTCCCCGACGACACCAAAGCGATGGAAGCAGTGGCGGCCGGGCAGTGCGACGTCACTCTGGTCAACACCTATTACTTCGGCCGTCTGATGGAAAAATCGCCCACTCTGCCGCTGGCAATTTTCTGGCCCAACCAGAACCTGAAAAACAAAGCTGCTGGTGTGCATGTCAACGTTTCCGGCGCCGGCGTGACCAAGTACGCCAAGAACCCGGCCGGTGCGCAAAAGCTGATCGAGTGGCTGTCGTCCGACAAGGCGCAGAACCTGTTCGCCGACGTCAATCTGGAATACCCGGTCAACCCGAAAGTCGCGCCGGACAAGACCGTGGCGGCCTGGGGCAGTTTCAAGCAGAACCTGATCAACGTGAAAGAAGCTGGCAGCCTGCAGACCAAGGCCGTAAAATTAATGGATCGCGCCAGTTACAAATAAACCGGCCAAATAAACCGGCTACACCAACCATCGGAAGTGCTTCCACTTTGTCTGACATCGTTGCCGACTCTTCAAAAACGCCCGCTGCGGGCGTTTTTGTTTGGCCGCGCCCCAGCGGCTGGATGCTGTTCGCCCTCGTGGTCGCCGCGCTGGTGCTGGTGCCGGTCGTCGTCACCTTCTCTTCCTTCGCCCAGGTCGAGGGCGACATCCTCGCGCATCTGGCTGAATTCGTGCTGCCCGAACTGGTGGGCAACACACTGTGGCTGGTGCTGGGTGTCGGGACAGGCGTCAGCGTGCTGGGCGTATCGCTGGCGTGGCTGACGGCGATGTGCGAATTTCCCTGCCGCCGTCTGTTCGGCTGGGCATTGCTGCTGCCGCTGGCGCTACCCGCCTACGTCACTGCCTTTGTCGCTATCGGCCTGCTCGATTTCACCGGGCCGTTGCAGACCTGGCTGCGCGAAGGCTGGGGCATCACCGGGCTGCCCGAAATCCGCTCACGCGGCGGCGTCATCCTGGTGATGTCGCTGGCGCTGTATCCCTATGTCTATCTGATTGCCAAAAACGCCTTCGCCACGCAGGGCGCGATCGCGCTGGAAGCGGCGCAGTCGCTTGGACTGTCGCGCTGGCAGGGGTTTTTCCGGGTGGCGCTGCCGATGGCGCGGCCGTGGATCGCCGCCGGGCTGATGCTGGCGCTGATGGAAACGCTGGCCGATTTCGGCACCATGGCGATCTTCAATTACGACACCTTCACCACCGCCATCTACAAGGCGTGGTACAGCCTGTTTTCGCTGCCCGCCGCCGCGCAGCTGGCCTCGATCCTGATCCTGTTTGTGCTGATGGCGGTGGTGTTCGAGCAGCGCTCGCGCACGCAGATGCGCTACGGCGCGGTGGGCCGCAGCGCAGCCTCGCGCCGGATCAAGCTGTCGCCCATGCTGGCCATGCTGGCGCTGCTGTATGCCAGCGCCGTGCTGGCGGTGGCCTTCATCATTCCGGTCACCCAGCTGGCGCTGTGGGCGCGCGACGTCATCGCCGCCGACCTCGACAGCCGCTACTGGGCGTTTACCTGGCATTCGGTGTTACTGGCCGGAATGGGTGCACTGATGGTGGTGGTCGTGGCGCTGTTGCTCGCCTACGCCGGCCGCCTGCGTCCCGGCAATGGCATCAACTGGATCCAGCGCCTCGCCACCCTCGGCTATGCCTTCCCCGGTGCCGTGCTGGCGGTGGGACTGTTCATCCCGGTGGCGGCGCTGGACAACTGGCTAATCGACAGCGGGCGCGCCTGGTTCGGTTTCGAAGGCAGCGAAATCCTCAAGGGCACCTTGCTGATCATGCTGCTGGCGTATCTGGTGCGCTTTCTGGCAGTGGGATTCGGCCCCATCGACAGCGGCCTGCACCGCATCACCCGCAACGTCGATGAAGCCGCGAAGAACCTCGGCACCAGCGCGGCCGGCTTGCTGGTGCGGGTACATCTGCCGATGCTGCGCATCAGCCTGCTGACCGCCGCCACGCTCACCTTCGTCGATATCATGAAAGAAATGCCGATCACCCTGATGACCCGCCCGTTCGGCTGGGACACGCTGGCGGTGCGGGTGTTCGAAATGACCTCGGAAGGGGAATGGGAACGTGCCGCGTTGCCCTCACTCGCCATCGTCATCGCCGGTATCATTCCCATCATTCTTTTGACCTGGCGCAGCAACCATTCCCATGGCTGAACCCCTATGGCTGAATTAATCCTCGACTCGGTTTCACAGTCTTATGCAAAACGGCAAATCATTGCCGACCTCTCCTTTACCCTGCCTGAAGGCGCGATCGGCTGCCTGCTCGGCCCCTCGGGTTGCGGCAAGACGACGGCGTTGCGCTGCATCTCCGGTTTCGAACCGATTCAAAGCGGCAAAATTCGCATCGACGGTGAAACCGTCAGCCGCCCCGGCTGGATGCTGGCCGCCGAAAAACGCCGCGTTGGCATGGTATTTCAGGATTACGCGCTGTTTCCGCATCTCAGCGTGGCCAAAAACGTCGGCTTTGGCTTGCGCGACGATTCCAAAGCGGCGCAGCAGGCGCGCATTGCCGAACTGCTGACACTGGTCGGCTTGAGCGGTCACGCCGACCAGTTTCCCCACCAGCTTTCCGGCGGCCAGCAACAGCGGGTGGCGCTCGCCCGCGCCCTGGCGCCGCGCCCACGCCTGATCCTGATGGACGAGCCGTTTTCCAATCTTGATGTCGAACTGCGTGAACGGCTATCGCTCGAAGTGCGCGACATTCTCAAGCGCGAAGGCAGCACCGCGCTCATCGTCACCCACGATCAGAATGAAGCCTTCGCGCTGGCCGACTGGGTCGGCGTCATGCACCAGGGGCGCATCCAGCAATGGGACACCCCCTACAACCTGTATCACGAACCGGCCAATCGTTTCGTTGCCGACTTCGTGGGGCAGGGCACGCTGGTAACCGGCGAAGTCATCAACAGCCATCAGGTGGAAATCGAACTCGGCGTGCTCAACGGCCACATTCCAGTCGAATGCGACGCCAGCGGCTGCGACGATTGCGTGCGCAGTTGCCACGTCGATGTGCTGCTACGGCCCGACGACATCATCCACGACGACGATAGCCTGCTGATGGCCGAAGTCGAGAACAAGGCGTTTCGCGGCGCGGAGTTTCTCTACACGCTGAAATTGCCCAGCGGCCAGCGCGCACTGTCGCTGGTGCCCTCGCATCACAACCACGCCATCGGCGAACGGATCGGCATCAAGCTGGCGGTCGATCACGTGGTTGCCTTCCGGCAAGAGTAAGTGCCCGTCATGCCGCTCTCCCAGCCGCGCGGCCTGCTGTTCAATGTCGGGCTCGGCTTCACGGCCGCGCTGCTGTTGATGCTGGCAGTGATCGGGCTGGGCGTCACCCAGATGGCGCAGCTCAACAGCGAACTGGCCAATGTGGTCACCGTCAACAACCTCAAGACCCGGCTCGCCTCGCAGATGCGCGACACCCTGCGTGACCGCAGCGTGTTGATGCACACCATCGTCGCATCAACCGACCCTTGGGAAAAAAATGAGCTGTTCGAACAGTTCATCCAGTACGGCGAACGCTACATCAAGGCTCGCAACCAGCTTGCGAGCCTCCTCAAATCGCCGAATGAAATCCGCGTGATGGAAGAACTGGATTTCAACACTGCCATCAATCAGCCTGCGATATTCAACGTCATCGAAGTGGCGCTGGCCGACAACAACTACGAGGCCTTGCGGCAGTTGCAGCAGGAAGTCATTCCGCTGCAAAACCAGCTGGTGGAAGTGCTCGACAATATGACCAGCCTGCAGCGCGAGGCGAACGAAGCCGCGCTGGCCCAAACCTATGCCGCCTATCAGGCCACCCGCAAGCTGATGCTGGTGCTGGGCGTTCTGGCCACGCTGCTGGCCACACTGGTCGCCGTGCTGGTTGGCCGCCACCTGCTGAAGCAGACGCGGCAACTCGAAACCGAACGGCTGAAATACCAGACCCTGTTTGAAACCAACTCTGATGCGGTCGTCATCCTCAATGACAAGACGTTTACCGACTGCAACCCGGCCACCCTCGCCCTGTTCAGGATGAAGTCGGTAGACGAGTTTCTGCAGATGCCGATCCAGCAACTTGGCACCACCATACAGGCCGATGGCGCCACCGCAAAAGACCATGCCATGCGTTTCATCGAACTGGCACGCGAACAGGGGCATGCGGTAATGGACTGGCAGGGACGGCGCCAGGACGGCTCGGTGTTCTCGGCAGAAATTGCCCTGCACGCGATGGAACTGGAAGGCCAGCCGGTGATCCAGGCCATCATGCGTGATGTCTCCGCGCGCCGCGCTACCGAAGCGGCCAAGGAAGCCGCACGCGAGGCCGCCCTGAAAATGGCGCAATCCAAATCCGAATTCGTCGCCAACGTCAGCCACGAAATTCGCACGCCGATGCACGGCATTCTGGGGATGAGCAGCCTGCTGCTGAAAACGCCGCTCAATGGCCTGCAGCGCGAATACACCGCGACCCTGAAAAGCTCGGCGGAAAGCCTGCTCAACATCATTAACGACATTCTCGACTTTTCTAAAATCGAGGCTGGCAAGCTGCTCATCGAGCAGGTCGCCTTCTCGCCGGTGGCGCTGGCGCAGGGCGTGACCACCCTTTTTCAGGCGCGCGCACTGGAAAAAAACCTGCGTTTAAAGCTCACGCTTCCCGACACCGCGCCCACTGCCCTGCTCGGCGACCCCACCCGCATCCGCCAGATTTTGCTCAACCTGGTCGATAACGCCATCAAATTTACCCAGCAAGGTGAGATAGAACTCGCCGTTGAATTTGAAGCCACGGGTGGCGATGCCATCCAATGCCGGTTCCACGTGCGGGACCATGGCATCGGGATCGCCCCCGAAACGCAGGGGCGCCTGTTCCAGGCTTTTTCGCAGGCCGATTCATCGACCACACGGCGCTTCGGCGGCACCGGACTCGGACTCGCGGTGAGCAGCCAGCTGGCACAGTTGATGGCAGGCCAGCTCAGCGTCGAAAGCCTGCCCGACCAGGGCAGCTGCTTCACCCTGAGCCTGGTGCTGCCGCCCACCAACTTGCCTCTGGTCGAGCTGCCCTCGCCTGCGGTGATCCAGCTCAAGGGACGCATCCTGGTGGCCGAGGATCACCCGGTCAACCAGAAAGTCCTGGCTCACCAACTCGATGCAATGGGCTTGCAGCATGTCATCGTCGACAACGGAGCCCAGGTGCTTGAACGCCTGGCAAGCGAAGCGTTCGACCTGGTGTTGATGGATTGGCAAATGCCGGAAATGGATGGTCTGGAAGCCACCCAACGGATACGCCAGCTGCCAGGCGATGTCCGCCACATCCCCATCGTTGCGCTCACGGCCAACGCCAACACGGGTTTCCGCGAAGTCTGTCTGGCGGCGGGCGCGAACGACTATCTCGCCAAGCCGTATAACGAAGCCGCGCTGGGCGCACTGCTGGCGCAGTGGCTGCCGCGCATCGGCGCGGTTTTGATTGAAACAGACTCAGTCGAAACAGGCGCCATTGAAGCAGCGGTGCCGCGCCTTCAACTCGTCGACCTGCCCACCCTGCACGCTCGCTATCCCGGCAATCCTGGATTGGTGACCGATCTGCTCACCCTGTTTGTCAGCACCACCGAGGCCAGCATCGCCGCACTCAAACGCGGGATTGAACAGGGTGACGCCGAGGCTTGCCGCAAGGAAGCCCATGCGCTGAAAGGTGCCGCCGCCAGCGTCACCGCCCGCGTCATTCAAGACGCGGCAGCACGCATTGAAAGCAGCCTGCGGGACGGGGATTTCTCCCGCGCAGCCGCCGAATTACGTGCGCTGGAAAATACGTTTCACGCACGCGCCTGAGCCCTGGCCACTCCCCGTTGACGCAGGTCTTGCGGCGCGTAGGATAGACCCACCTTTCGCAGGAGACCCATCATGAAGCGCTTTGTTTTATTCGCTTTCGCCTGGACGTGCAGCCTGTCCGCGCTTGCCGCCGACCCGTCCGCCGTCAAGCCTGAGCAGCCCGCTGCGACGCCAGCCGGCTGGATCGACACCACCCCGACGCCTTACGGCCCCATCATGATGCAGCAGGCGCCGCCCCCGCCCTATCGCGATTACCAGATGAATCGCATCCTCACCCCCGACGAAAAGAAGCGCTGGAAGCAGCTGGCCATGCCCATGACGACCCACATGGCAGAAATGGACGCACGCGAAGCGGTGAATTACTTTGCCGTCAAATACCGGGTCAAGCCCGGCGTGTCGTTTGATGAAGTGGTCGAGTCGATGATGCTGCGCGCCAACCAGGTCAATTTGAAATACGTCAGCAAAAATCTGATGTCGAAAGACTTCAAAGCCGTGCTGAGCGACGATCACGCCCCCCGCATCGAAGTGTTCAGCTTCTGTGATATCGCCGTGGGCCGCGAACTGTTGCGGGTCATTCCCGAAATGGTGGTGTTCATGCCCTGCCGCATCGCCGTGATGGAAGACGCTGACAAAAATATCTGGGTCCTGACCCTGGACTGGGACGTGACCGGGATCGACATCGCCGGCAAGCAACTGAACATCACGCCAGAACTGCGCGAGGGCGCGCTCGCCATTCGCGACAAGCTCGACAGCGTGATGCGCGCAGGCGCCAATGGCGAGCTCTGAGCGCGCCGTTCACGCGCCCTCGCAAACCGCATGACACTCACACTTCAACCCTTCGCATCCGCCCCGGCACTCGAAACCGCCTTCGCCGACCGCCTCACCTCAATGCTGGAACAGCATCGAGGCCTCGGCGTTTTCATCCTGGTGCTGGCCAACGCCGCCTACGATGCCCGCCTGTGGAGACAACTCGCCCCCGCCCTCGCGGCGCGCCACACCGAACTCGCGGACGCCCTCACCGAAGCATTGCGGCAAGGCCGCAAGCTGACCGAGCCGGACGACGACGTCATGGTGTTTCTCAAACTGCACGCCATCGGATTCGAGCATCTGCAAACCCTGCAAAGCCGTCGCGCCGGTGCGTGGGACATGCTGTTCAATCCGATCCGCGCCCTGCGCCCGCCGCGCACCAGCGGACTTCAGTTCACCAGCCTGCTGTGCCCGTTTAATCCAGACGGCTTTCACTTCAACCGGCCGTTTCTGGCCAGGGAAATATTCTGGGAAGGCGAGCTGGCCGGCAAACCCGCGCGCCTGCTCTACAACAAATTTCCGTTCGCCCGCCTGCATGGCCTGCTGGTGCCGGAACCCCTGCGCCAACTGCCACAACACCTGAGTCCCGAACTACACGGCTGGGCGTGGACGCTCTGCGCACACACCAGCGTGCCCGGCTTCTGCCTCGGCTACAACAGCACCGGCGCAGGCGCATCGGTCAACCACCTGCACTTTCAGAGCTTCGTGCGGGCCAGCCCGCTGCCGGTGCAAGACGCGCGCTTCATCCACAACGGCGGCACAGAAACCTATCCGCTGCCCTGCCAGCGCTTCACCGACCCGGCAGCCGCCTGGTTTGCGCTCGACCGGCTGCACCAGCACAACACCCCCTACAACCTCGTCTACAGCCGGGATTGCCTGCATCTCATCCCGCGCGTCCCGCAAGACAGCCGCAAGCTGAGCGCCCAATGCAGCGGCTATGGCTGGAGCGAGATGGCGGGAGTCGTCACCCTGTTCAGCCGGGATGCATTTGACGGATTGAGTGCGGAGGCGTTCGAGGCGGAGCTGGCGGGTTTCGCGCTGTGATCCGGGCGAATAGCCATCCAGTTTGAATCGTTGATCGATGAAATATAAAGCGGTAAAGGCCGGGCATCTCAAACCTTGATATAGGTCCATCCCTCTTTCAGGTGAGTCACGATTTCATCGATGGCCGAAGAGGCGACCTGCACCTGGGGCAGCAATTTCACATGCTGTCCCTCCTGTTCGAACCGTTTGACTGACTGACCACAGGCGACAAATTTCAGCTTATCCGGGTACGCATCCGAAAGCTGATTGATTCTGTCGGCAACCCGGCTGCGGTCCTGCCGCAACATGTCCAAACCATGGTTGTTGGCAATAATTTCTATATGAACGTCCTGCCGGCTGGATTGCCCATTACTGAGCAAGCTCGAAGCCCGGTCAAGCGCGGAACGCACTTGTTCAGGCTTGTTGCTGTCGATGTGCAGGATGAACCGGTCCGTCCTTAAAGCGACCGCCAGGCTGACTGGATGAATGTCTTTTGGCAAACCGGGTGTGGCCACCATCCAGTTATCCGGCGCAATCGATTCGTGGATTTTCCATCCGGTCAATGAGCCTAATGCCAGTATCAGCGTGGCAGCGATCGCCCTGGACGCATACCCACGCCAGGGACGGGAGGGGGATGGTTTGCTTTCCATCGTGTCTTCATAAGCATGCCGAACCATGAGCTTCAGGTTGCGCAACTCGCAGGCGGATTCAGCAAGTTGCCTGTCTTCGCTCATCGCTTCGAGCATGTCGGCGTTCTCCTGTTTGGAGAGTTCAGAATCCACAAATGCGGAGACCTGCTCTTTTGAAGGCGTGTTCATTTGACTCTCCTTAGCCGAGGGGCAGCGATGCCGGGACGCATGGCCTGCAACGACGCTTTGAGCGCGTCCCTGGCACGCGACAGGCGGCTCATCACGGTGCCGGCTGGAATCCCTAAAATTGTAGCGACTTCCGCATAGCTGCATTCTTCAATATCAACCAGGGTTAATACCTGTCTTTGAGCCAAAGGCAGCATGCCTATGGCTCGCCTGACCTGAAAAGAAAGCTGCTGTTCCGCATATTGTTCATCGAGACCGGGCAACGGACTTTCCAGGCTTTCATTCCATTGATCAATATCGTCGTGGGGTTTGCGTGACCGCAGCACATCACGCCAGCAATTGTTCAGGATGGACATGAGCCAGCATTCCATCGCCCGGGGTTCCTTCAGCAAGGCAGCGGTAGACATGGCTTTTGAGAGGGCCTCCTGAACCAGATCATCGGCCAGATGGGGATCGTGGCACCACGCATAGGCCAACCGATAGAGCCGGGGGCGCATGCGGTTTAAATCACGATGACGATTCAACGGCCAGATCAATCCGGTCTCCAGGAAAACGACGCCAGGTGCAGCTATCAGTAAGACGCAGCATAGGGCTGATTTATTCCATCCTCCATGGAATAAAAATAACAGGCGGGGGGCAGCCCACAGATTCATGGAAGCTGGCCTGGTACGTTTGAATCAACGTCCTCTCTGCATGGAATAAAGCCCCTGTCCG
>JAABQE010000154.1 GCA_011391655.1 Hydrogenophilales bacterium | reverse complement strand
CCCCGACCGCGGCCATATCGAGCATTACCTGAAAGCTACCCCATGACCCTGCGCCGCACCCTCATCGTCGGCCTGCTGCTGGCCAGCCTCACCGCCTGCACCCCCTGGGCGCGCGTCGACTCCGGCAGCCGTGTCGAAACCAAAACCAGCGACTACAGCGTCGAACTGCCGCTCGGCTGGGTCAAGGCCACCGACAGCAGCAGCGGCACCTTCATCACCCGCGACGGCCCCGCGCTCAACGCCATCTTCATCACCCGCCAGCCGCACGACGTCAAACTGACGCGCACCAAGCGCACCACCCGTGCCAACATGCTGCCGCACGAACTCGCCGAGCTCGCTTTAGCCGAGTGGAAAAGCAGCGACGCCACCGCGAATCTGGAAGTGCTTTCCAACACCCCCGCCACCCTCGGCGGCCTGCCCGCCGTGCGCCTCCACATCCGCTACAAGAATGAACGCGGCCTGCCGATCGAGCGCGTCATGATCGGCGTGGTCGACGCCAAAGGCCGCCTCACCCTGCAATACGAAGCCCCGGGGATTGTGTATTTTCAGCGCAGTTTGTCCGACTTCGAGGCGATGGCGGCCAGCGTGCGCCTGCAATAGCAGGATCTGGCTCGCCGCTTACGGACTCAGCTCGCCCAGAGTTCGTCCAGGTTCTTGATTCCCCACTTGGCCGCGTCCTCGCGGCCGACAATTTTTTCGGTCACGCCCGGACGTGAGAGGTCGACCAGCTCCGGCACGATGTAGGCCTGCGACTTGGTCGAAAAGAACACCTTGACGCGCGGCGCCAGCAGCGATTTTTCCGACTGTTCGATCACCACCGCCAGCCGGCTGGAGCCGAGCTTCACCAATGATCCGACCGGATAGATGCCGATACTCCTGACGAACGCCTGAAACACGCGTTCATCGAAGTGGCCCTTGCTCCACTCGGTCATTTTACGGATGGATTCAGCGGGATCCCAGCCCGCCTTGTAAGGCCGGTTGGAGGTGATGGCATCATAAACATCACACACCGCACCCATCTTGGCGAAGAGGCTGATTTCGTCGCCCGACAGTCGCTCAGGGTAGCCGCTACCGTCGATTTTTTCGTGGTGGTGGAGGCAGACGTCCAGCACGATGGCGCTGGCACTCTTGCTCTCGTCCAGCAGGCGGTGTCCCGCGACCGGGTGAGTCTTGATGATGCGGAACTCGTCGTCGGTCAGCTTGCCCGGCTTGTTGAGCACCTCCATCGGCATCAGGGCTTTGCCCAGGTCGTGCAGCAGGCCGGCCATCCCTGCCTCGCGTATTTCCTGCTCGTCCAATCCCAATTGCCGCGCCAGCGACACCATCAACGCGCACACCGCAACCGAGTGCATATACGTGTAGTCGTCGACGGTCTTGAGTCGCGCCAGGCTGATCAGCGCACCCCGGTTGCGCATTACCGATGAGGAAATTTCTTCGACCAGCTCGCCAGCTGCTTCGGCGCAGATGGCGTTGCCCATGCGCACTTCCTGGAACATCGAGACAACTGCCCGCTTGGCCTGGGTGCAGATCAAGGCGGCGCGCTGAAGTTCTTCGCTCATCGCCGCTGGCTTGGGCGCCTTGACGTACTGGGCAACCTCCGCCTCCATCAGCACGTCGGTGACAGACATGTCGGCCTCGAGCTGGGTCTTTACCTGCTCGCCCGCGATGTCCAGTCCCTTGTCGACATCGATCCAGGCCTCGGTGATACCGCTCTCGAGGATGCGCCGGATGTCTTCGGGGTCCGTCAGGGTGAACTTGCTACGCCAGAATGGGTGTTCCATCCACGATCCGCACAACTCGTGCAGATGCATGCCCTTTTTCAGATCTGTGGCTTTGATTTTCTTGAGCACGGCGTCGTATGGGTTCGGTGAGTTACAAGCGGGCTTCGCGAATCCTGTATTAACGGGTCACTGCACGCATCTCTTTACTGCGCCAACGTGGTTTAAACCGCATCCGGCACCCACCGCTCTGTGACGGCCGGCGCAATCCGACGAACGGCACTTGACACTCATAACTACATAACTAATTATGTAGACATGAAACCCCACTACCTCCTCCAAGGCATGCCCCCCCATTGGTCGGGGGTCGCACTCGTGTTTACCGCGCTCGGTGACGACTGGCGTCAGCGCATCCTGCTCGCCTTCGAGCCGGGTGAGCGCCTATCCATCAAGGAAATCGCCGATAGCCTGCCGCTCTCGCGCACGGCGGTGGTGCATCACCTCGCGGTGCTGCGCGATGCCGGCATTCTGGTTGCAGAAAAATCCGGTCGCGCCGTTATGTACCACCTGGACGAAAGCCGCCTGCAGTGGGCACTCGACGCGCTGCGAACCTATATCGATGCCCTGCACCCGGAAGCCGACCATGCGTAAAGCCATCAAGCTGCTGCTCAAAACCCTCGTTCGCCTGCTGTTCCGCGTCAGCATCAGCGGCACGCTACCGCCCCGGCAAGCCGGCCAGCGCCTGCTGATCGTGGCCAACCATGAATCGTTTCTGGATGGCCTGCTGCTCGGCCTGTTTCTGCCGCTGGAGCCGGTGTTCGTAATCAACACGGACATTGCCAAACGGGCGGTGTTCAAGCCGATTCTGGCGATGGTGGATTATCTGGCGGTCGATCCGACCAATCCGCTGGCGATGCGCCGGGTGGTCAAGCTGCTGGAATCGGGGCGGCCGGTGGTGATCTTCCCGGAGGGCCGCATCACCACCACCGGCGGCTTGATGAAGGTCTACGATGGCCCCGCTTTTGCCGCCGCGCGCACCGGCGCAACGATCCTGCCGGTGCGCATCGACGGTGCGTCGCGCACCTATTTCAGCCGGGTATCGGGCAATTATCCGAAGTCGCTGCTGCCGCGGCTGACCCTGTCGATCC
>JAABQE010000153.1 GCA_011391655.1 Hydrogenophilales bacterium | reverse complement strand
CAGCGACCTGCGCCCAGAAACGTGGCGAATGATCGAGGTGAACCAGGTGCGCCAGTTCGTGCGCGGCAACATAGTCGATGATGGTCAACGGCGCTTGCACCAGCCGCCAGTTCAGCCGCACATGGCCGCTGCGGGTGCAGCTGCCCCACTGGGTTTGCGCGTTAGATAGCGCGAACCGGCTCGGCGCGCGACCCAGTTTGCGCGCGATGCGGGCAAGCCGCCAGGCGAGCAAACGCACGGCGCGGGCATGCATCCACTCGCGGATCAAGGTTGGGTGATCGGCATCGTGCGGCGCATGCACGCGCAGGGTGTCGCCGTGACGGCGCACGTCGCTGAACAGGGCGGGCTGGATATCGAGAGCGAGGACGCGTCCGAGATAACGCACCTCGGTCAGCGCGCCCGATTCGGGCTGTGGCGCGCGCGCCTGCATGCGCGCCCAGGTGCGCACCAGCCAGCTGTGCTGCTGAATCACATACCGTTCTATTTCGGGGCGCGCAATCCAGCTGGGCGCATGAATACGCACCTCGTGTGGCGTCACGGTGAGTCCCAGCGTGCGGCGGCGCGACGACCGCCGCAACTGATACGGCACCGCAGCGGCGCCGATCTGCAACACACCGTTATTGGCGCGCGGCAGCAGGGGGCAACCTCGTCATCTCGGTTTCGATCCAGGCTTCCACTGCACGGGTGAGTTCGGCCGCGCTCTTGCCGCCGCTGTCGATCACCGGGCCAATCCGCACGGTGACAGTGCCGGGGCGTTTGACGAACGCATTCTTCGGCCACACTTCGCCGGCGTTGTGCGCCACAGGCACGATAGGGGCGCCAGTTTCGGCCGCCAGCCAGCTGCCGCCGATGCCGTACTTGCCCTTTTCGCCGGGGGCGACGCGGGTGCCTTCAGGGAACACCAGCACCCAGAAGCCTTGCGCCAGCTTGGCGCCGCCCTTGGCCACGATCTGCTTCAGCGCCTCGCGCCCGGAACTGCGATCGATGGCGATGGGCGACAGCAGGCGAAACGCCCAGCCAAAAAAGGGGACGTTCAATAACTCTTGTTTGATGACCGGCGACACCGGTGGAAACAGGAACAGGAAAGCCACGGTTTCCCACGCCGACTGGTGCTTAGCCAGAATGATCGCAGGCTGCGATGGCAGGTTTTCCCGCCCCTCAACCACATAGCGGATACCCAGCACCCAGCGCGCCAGCCAGATCACAAGATGGTTGTAACCGGTAATCAGGCGATAGCGCGTTTGGGAAGAAAACGGAAAGCTGAACAAGGCCACCACACTGAACAAGACTGTCAGCAGCGTCTGCAGCAACGCGAAAATAACCGAACGGATCAGGTTCATGATTCCAGAGCGAGCAATTGGTCGACAGCCTCGTTCAAGTCGTCAAACACCGTTGTGTTCCTGGGCAAGCCGCCCGCCGCCAGCGTTTTTTTGCCCTTGCCGGTTTTGACCAGCAGCGGCCAGGCATCGACGCTGTCCGCCACCTGCAGGTCACGCAGCGAATCGCCCACGATCGGCACGCCACGCAGATCCTTGCCATAGCGCGCAGCAATCTCGTTGAACAAGCCCGCCTTGGGCTTGCGGCAATCGCACTCCATATCGGCCGAATGGGGGCAAAAAAACACCGCCTCGATGCGCCCGCCCGCCTGCATCACCGCCTTGTGCATCTTGGCGTGAATGGCGTTGAGCGTCGCCATCTCGAATATCCCGCGCGCGAGTCCTGACTGGTTGGTCGCCACCACCACGCGCCAGCCCTCGCGCGTCAGCCGCGCAATCGCTTCCAGACTGCCCGGGATCGGTTTCCATTCATCGGGTGACTTGACGAATTGGTCGGAGAAGACATTGATGACGCCGTCGCGGTCGAGGATGATGAGTTTCATGGCGTGAGTTTAGGCGGCCAGGCGGGAGATGTCAGCCACCCGGTTCATGGTCTGGTGCAACTGGTTCAGCAGCGCCAGCCGGTTGGCTTTCAGCGCGGGATCGTCGGCGTTGACCATCACATGATCGAAGAAGTCATCCACCGGGGTTTTCAACGCGGCCAGCGCTTGCAACGAAGCGGTGTAATCGCCCTTGGCGAACGCTGCATCGGCACGCGGCGCAATCTCGCCCAGCGCAGTAAACAGGGCGGTTTCCGCCGCCTCGACACAGCGCGCCGGATCGGCCACGCCACCCACCTCGCCTTCGGCCTTTTTCAGGATATTGCCGACGCGCTTGTTGGCGGCGGCCAGCGCGGGCGCTTCGGGCAGCGCAGCAAACACGCGCACCGCGTCGAGCCGCTTGGGGATGTCGGCCAGCACCGGCGGACGCAGCGACAACACCGCGTCGATCTCGTTTGCGCTGAAGCCCTGTTCTCGCTGCGCGCCGCTGATGCGGTCGAACAGGAAAGTTTCGATCTCGGCCTGCACGTCACTCAGCAAACCCGAGGGGAAAGCCGCCAGCGCCGAGGCGAGCAGGCCATCCAGGCGCACGGCTTGCAGCGCGGGCTTTTCAGTCAGCATGCGGATGACGCCCAGCGCATGTCGCCGCAACGCAAATGGATCCTTGTCGCCGGTCGGGATCTGCCCGATGCCGAACAACCCCACCAGCGTCTCCAGCTTGTCGGCCAGCGCCACGCACACGCCGACGTCATTGCGCGGCAATTCGTCACCGGCAAACCGCGGCTTGTAGTGATCTTCGATCGCAAACGCGATGTCGTCTGCGAGGCCGTCGTGCTGCGCGTAGTAGCGCCCCATGATGCCCTGCAACTCGGGGAACTCGCCCACCATGTCGGTCAGTAGATCGGCCTTGGCCAAGAGCGCAGCCTGATCGGCCTGCAGCGCCAGCGACTCGCCGCCAACCTGCTCGCCGATGGCGCGGGCAATCGCCTGCACCCGCGT
>JAABQE010000152.1 GCA_011391655.1 Hydrogenophilales bacterium | reverse complement strand
GGCACGCCGACCAAAGTCGATACCACGTCGACTGACTCGGTCGTAGCGATCAAGCGCGGCGACGCCTTGATTCGGCGAAAAATCGGGCAGCTCAACTTTGCCTGCATCGACTGCCACAGCCTGGCCAACAAGTGGGTCCGTGGTCAGTGGCTGGCTGAATCCAAGGGACAAGCGGTCTTCAACAAGGGGATTGCCCACTTCCCCACTTTTCGCACCAGCGACAGCAAAATCTGGGATATCCGCAAACGGATACAGTGGTGCAACGTCGCCATCCGTGCCAATGAGCTCCCGCCGGACGCTGCTGAATACGGCGATCTTGAATTGGCGCTGGCTGCCCTTAATCAGGGAGAGAAGGTGAATGCACCGGGCATTCGCAACTGAGCGGGGTGGCGACACGCCGGTTCGCGAATTGCGAGCCGTTTTTTGTACACGCTACACCCGTCAGATTTCTGGCTCGACAGTGATGAGCTGCCAGCGTCCATCGATCAAGCCTTCCAGCGGCGGATACTGCTTTTTGTAGGCCATCTTGCGGCTGGCCTCGATCCAGTAGCCGAGATAGAGATACGGCAGATCCAGCCGCCGCGCCAGTTCGATCTGCCACAGCACGCCGTAGACGCCGAGGCTGTCTGATTCACGCGCGGGGTCGAAGAAGGTGTAGACCGCCGACAGGCCGTCGTCGATCTGGTCGATGACCGACAGCATCACCAGCGTGTCGCCGTCGCGAAACTCGACCAGCACGCTGTCGACATTCGACGACAACAGAAATTGCCGGTACTGGTCGGCATCGTCGCGATCCATGCCGCCACCGAGATGGCGCTCGGCCTGATAACGGCGATACAGCGCGTAGTGTTCTTCTTTGTAATCGAGCGGCAAAAACCGTGCGGCAAGGTGGCGATTGCGCTTTTCGCAACGGCGCTGGGTGCGGTTGGGAACAAATTCAGCCACCCGCACCCGCGCCGGAATGCAGGCATGGCACTGTTCGCAATGCGGGCGATAGGAAAACTGGCCGCTGCGGCGAAAGCCGGCGCGGATCAGCGCGCTGTATGCCTGCGCATCGATCAGATGGGTGGGGGTGGCGACTTGCGAACGCGCGCGCTGCCCCGGCAGATAACTGCAGTCATAAGGCGCGGTCAGGTAAAACTGGATACGCTGGAACGGCGGCTCGGTCGGGTGCATTACAGGTTAAAGGTCAAAGGTCCAGGGGCCGGGTCTATGCGGCAAGTTTACCCATTCCTCCAGCCGCGCAATAAAGTCTGCTCGCGGCAGGGTACGCGCGCCCATGCTCGACAAATGCGGGGTCTCCATCTGGCAATCGATCAGTCCAAATTCCCACTGCTGCAACTGCTGCGCCAGTCGCACCAACGCAATCTTGGACGCATCGACCTCGCGGCTGAACATCGATTCACCATAAAACATACGGCCGATGGCCACGCCATACAGCCCGCCCACCAGCACGCCGTCGCGCCAGGTTTCCACCGAATGCGCATAGCCCGCATCGAACAACTGGCTATAGGCAGCCACCATCTCGTCTGAAATCCAGCTGCCTGCGCCGTCCTCGCGCGGCGCGCCGCAGGCACGCATCACCTCGGCGAATGCGCTATCGACGCGCAGTTCAAAGCCAGCGTTGCGCATGCGTTTGGCGAGTGAGCGGGTGACGCGAATGTCGCTTGGCACCAGCACCATGCGCGGGTCGGGACTCCACCATAAAATGGGCTCGCCGGGGTTGAACCAGGGAAAGATGCCGTGACGGTAGGCATCCAGCAACCATTCCACCGACAAGTCTCCGCCCATCGCCAGCAGACCATTGGGATCGGTCAACGCAGTCTCGACCCGAGGGAAAAACGAGGCAGGATGGAGGCGTTCGATCATGTGCCCATGGTAGCGGATTCAATGGGCTTGCATTCAGGAATGCACTCATATTATGATATGCGCATCTTCAATACTGTTGATGTCTTGTTGGCTCATAAAAAAGCAGTTCGCGGGGCAACCCGCTCACGCTTTTATAATGGCCGATTAACCGGAAGCAACGCCACAACCCAGCGTCGGCGATACATGACCCCCCGGAAGGCAGAGCGGTAAGGAAGAATGGCTACACACACGACGTCAACACTATCCGAAACGACGCTGAAGCCACAAGCATCAGCGTCAGGCATACCGACCCGGCCATCTACCCGGTGGTTCGGTCTAGCGGTTGCGGGTTTTGTAGTACAGCAGTACCTGACGCCGGTGGCGGGTTCGACCTCTCTCCCGAACTTGCCGCTTGCTTGCGTCATTCTGTGGGGCGTGTCATGAGCAGCTCTCCCGAGCTCGTGGACGCCCCTTCTTTTTCGGACTGCTTTCACTGCGGTCTGCCCGTCCCGGACGGCGCCCATTACCTGATCCAATTCGAACACCAGACCAAACAGGCCTGCTGTCGCGGATGTCAGGCGGTGGCGCAAACCATCATCGACAGCGGCCAGGGTGCGTATTACACCCACCGCACCGCCTTGCCCGCCACCCCGCGTGAGGCCGAGGCCGAACTCACGCAGCTGGGCTTGTACGATCTGCCGGAGATCCAGGAAAGCTTCGTGCGGGTAGAAGCGGAACACATCCGCGAGGCTGCGCTGATCCTGGAAAACATCGTCTGCGCCGCCTGCATCTGGCTCAACGAGCGCCACATCGCGGCGCTGCCCGGCGTGCTGTCGGTGGAGATCAACTACGCGACCCGCCGCGCGCGGGTGCGCTGGGACAACAGCCACATCCAGCTGTCGGCGATTTTGAAAGCCGTCTCCGACATCGGCTACATCGCCCACCCGTTCGACCCCGGCCGCTCCGACGACATCTACAAGCGCGAGCGCAACACCGCAATCAAGCGGCTGGCGATCGCCGGGCTCGGCATGAT
>JAABQE010000151.1 GCA_011391655.1 Hydrogenophilales bacterium | reverse complement strand
GAAACCATGAAAGTCAGCATGACCAAGGCCAACGCTAAAGCCTGGTTTGGCGCGGCCCCGCCCGACCTTAGCGTGACCGCCCGTTCGCGCGGTCCCGACTGGTTGTATACCTATCTGCGCAGCTTTTATCGTGACGACACTCGCGGCACCGGCTGGAACAACGTCGTGTTCGACAAAGTCGGCATGCCGCACGTGTTGTGGAGCCTGCAGGGCGAAATGGCGCCAGTCATGAAGAAGGACGGTGAGCACGAAGTGATCGAGCGTCTTGAACTAGTCAAGCCCGGCAGCCTGACACTGGCCGAGTACGATGCCGTGGTGGGTGATCTGGTCAACTATCTGACCTGGATGGGTGAACCTGCTCAGCTCCAGCGCAAACAACTGGGCCTTATCGTGCTGGCGTTTCTGGCGGTCTTCTTCGTCGTGGCTTACTACCTCAAGAAAGAATTCTGGAAAGACATTCACTGACCCCGTTTTGTCATTAGCCAACAGCCGGACTGCGTCCGGCTGTTGACGTTTCAAGCATCAAACACACGCAATACTTCAATTAGGGAGCCCCCGCCATGATGACCTTGTATTCAGGCAGTACCTGTCCTTACAGCCACCGCTGCCGCATCGTCCTGTTTGAAAAAGACATGGACTTCGAAGTCATCGATGTGGACATGCACAACAAGCCGGAAGACCTCGCCAGCATCAGCCCCAGCGGCAAAACGCCGGTTCTGGTCGAGCGTGACCTGATTCTGACCGAGTCCAACATCATCAATGAATACATCGACGAGCGTTTCCCGCATCCGCAGTTGATGCCGCCAGATCCCGTCATGCGTGCACGTGCGCGACTGGTGCTGTTCAACTTCGAACATGACCTGTTCACCCACGTCAACACCTTGCAGCATTCACTCGGCAAGACATCGGACAAAGCGCGTACGGAAATCCGTGACAGCCTGTCACAGCTGTCGCCGATCCTCACCAAGCAGAAATACCTGATGAACGACGAGTTCTCGATGCTGGATGTGGCGATTGCCCCGCTGCTGTGGCGTCTCGAACATTACGGGATTGAGTTGCCCAAGATTGCCGCGCCGGTACTCAAATACCGCGAGCGCCTGTTCAGCCGTCCTGCCTTCATCAGCGCGCTGACCCCGACCGAAAAAGCCCTGCGCAAGTAGTTGGAACAGCGCACGTAAAGCCGATCAGGACAGCACAGGTGGCCGACCTTTCAACCAAACCCTATCTGATCCGTGCGCTGTATGAATGGTGCACGGATTCGGGTTACACCCCGCAACTTCTGGTTTCGGTGGATGCCCACACGCGTGTGCCGATGGGGTTTGTCAAAGACGGCCAGATTGTGCTGAACATCAGCGCAGGCGCGACCCGCAATCTTGTGCTGGACAACGACTGGATTCAGTTTTCCGCGCGTTTTGGCGGCGTCTCGCATGAGATTTCAGTCCCGGTTGATCGGGTGCTCGCCATTTTTGCACGTGAAAATGGCCAAGGTCTGCATTTTGAACTCGCAGATCTCTCCTCGCCACCCTCCGATCAGACTTCACCCAGTCCATCCGACGAAGCGCCGGTTCCGCCTAAAGGCCGACCGTCGCTTAAAGTCGTTAAGTAATCCCGCCAACTTGCGTGTGGCATCGTTATAATGTCGCCCGTCGCCGCCTTAGCTCAGGGGTAGAGCAACCGCCTTGTAAGCGGTAGGTCGTCAGTTCGATTCCGACAGGCGGCACCACTAATACGTTTCACCAAGCATCATGAAGCAACCGAAACCCGCATCCAGCAATGGATTGCGGGTTTTTTGTTTTTTCATGCCGCAACATGGCATAGCATGGAAATACTGTCCATCTGGCGGTACGTATGCGCGGTATATGACATGCCGCCAGACCAACTACCGCCAAAACCGTGAAAGGCAACAGCCATGCCGCTATCCGATCAGGCCGTCAAAAAAGCCACCTGCCTGAGCGGCGGAAGATGATGCAGCAATGGGCTGATACCTGTGACGCGCTGGAAACGGGCGGGGAAGTGATACCCCTCCATGGCCGGATAGCTTGACGTATAGCAAAAAAGATATAATTATGACTTGGCGCGTTCACCTGATCGAAGCAGCGGAAAAGGAACTGGCGTTGCTACCAGCGGACTTGAAGGCGCGTTTCCTGCGCGTGGCCGAGCTCTTGGAAGCATTCGGCCCGCAAAAAGTTGGGCTGCCTCATGTTCGTCCGCTGGCAAGCAAGCTGTGGGAAATGCGCATGAGCGGCAAGGACGGTATCGCGCGGGCTGTGTATGTGGCGGCTAAAGGGCAGCGGCTGGTGGTGCTGCACGTGTTTGTGAAGAAAACCCAGGCCACACCCCGGCGGGCGATTGAAACCGCGCTGGCGCGCTTGAAGGAGTTGGAATTATGAAAACCCTGTCGGAAGTCAAAGCCGGTCTGTTGAAGGACAAGGCTACCCGCGAATCTTATGCAGCGCTGGAAGACGAATTTTCCATCGCGCACGAACTCATCGCCGCCCGCCTGAAGGCCGGACTGACGCAGATCGAAGTCGCCGAGCGCATGGGCACCAAGCAATCCGTCATCGCCCGAATGGAAAGCGGCCGAACGCTACCGTCGTTGCGTACGCTGTCACGTTACGCACAGGCAATCGGTTTCACGGCGACGGTGAAGCTGACACGGGATCGGCTGGATAGGAAAACCGCCGCCTGACGGTCTCAGGCAAAGCGGGCCGGAAAGGTGTTTGCCGCACCCGGTCAGCCCTGACCACACCGACCACACCGCAACTACAAAGAACAAGCGAAATGGCGGCACCCTATACGAAACCCGCATCTTTTTGGATGTGGGTTTCTTCATTTCAGCGGCCTATTCGATCCCCAGTCGTTCCAGCCGGTAACGCAGGCTGCGGAAGGTGACGCC
>JAABQE010000150.1 GCA_011391655.1 Hydrogenophilales bacterium | reverse complement strand
CACCGCGCAGCCGGTGGGAGAGGTTCTGTAAGGTGCCATCGAGCGGGGTGACGGAATCCAGGACCTTCTCCGCCCCGACCAGCCCCTCGGCCGCCTCCTTGCCATGTCCCAGGCCATCGGCATGCAGCCATTTGACCGAATCTATTGAAGGCTGCACGCAGATGCAGTCGCCGTTGTACACATCGTCCTGATAGGCGCGCAGGTGATGGCCGTACTGAAATGGATGCGAGGGGGGTTTGTTGCCCACATAAAAACGTGACCACACCGCCGTGCCGTGCCAGGGCGAATCATGGGACAGTCCCGGCGGCAGGGTGTAGACCTCGTACTCGGCGGACATCCGCTGGATGGTGCCCAGCCCTTTTCCCATGGTGCCCGAAGTCGTGTAGCCATCCTTCATGGCGTCGGGCAGGTTCGATATGCCGGGGCCGTAGTCGAGCGCGAACAGGTCCAGTGCGGAAAATTCGCTGTTGCCGTATTCCCATATCTGTACCAGGCCGCGTCCGCCCGCGTACTTGAGCTGGTTAGAGATGATTTCGTTGCACACCAGTTCGATCCGCTCCCGCACGGCATCCTTGAAGCCCATGCGGCGCGATACTGCGCGCAGCTTCGAGCGCAACAGCACCTGGCTGCTGTCGTCGCTGATGGCCTGGTCGAGTAGAAGTCTGGTAATCATGGGTGTCCCGTCACGCCAGGTGTAATTTCGTCTTCGGTCGCAAACTGTCCGCGGCCGCGCCGCTTCGCCTCGTAGAGCGCGGCATCGGAGCGGGCCGCCAGCGATTCGGCGCTGTCGTCGGCGCGGCACAGCGCGATACCGATGCTCACCTTGCCGCTCATGCCTTGCAGCACTTTGGCGGCGATGCGCGCAGCAATCTTGAGCTCGCAGAATGTGATGGCGGCAAATTCGTCGCCGCCGATGCGGCACAGGATGTCCACGTGCTCGCGCACTGAGCCGCGCATGACATTCGCCATTTTCTTCAGGTATTCGTCGCCGTACTGGTGGCCATGCGTGTCGTTGATCTGCTTGAAAAAGTCGAGATCGAACATCATCAGGCACATCGGTTCATTCTGACGCTGGCTGCGCAGCAGGGATTCGTGCAGGCGCTGGTCGTAGGCGCCGCGATTGTGAATTCCGGTGAGCGCATCGGTTTCGGCATGGCGAATTGACGCTTCAAGCTCGTGTTTCTTCTTTTCCAGCACCGATTCCATTTCAGCCATCTGTGCGGCGGCATCGCGCATATAGCGTTCGAGATCCTCGCTGATCTGACGGTTGCGGCGCTTCAGCAGTTCAGGGTCGGCCGATTCGCTGGCAAACCGCAGCTGTTCGGCCAGTTGGTCGATCTGGTGCGTAGCCGGCGTGACCGGCAGCATGCAGATACCGAAAGGCGAGCCGCCCCAATCCAGGAATATTGCACGATCCTGGATCATCAACTGCACATCGAGGCTTGTATTCGCCGACAGCGCCGTGATGCGCAAGGTATCGAGCATCAGCACGACACGAACCGAGGCCGAAAATACATCGCCCCCCAGCACGTCGATTGCATCGATCACAAAACGGGCCAGCCGCTGTCGGTCGGGCTCGACGATCAGTGAAAGCGAAAGTAGCGGTCTTGCAGTGGTTTCCAGAGGGGCCATGGCACACTAACGGTACCGTGTTGCCTGAAGTTAAATGGGAATAAGGTGAAATTCACTTATTTCTCTGGGAATTGGCACGATTTGTGCGAACACGGTTCAGAAATCCAGCCATGTCCCATGCAAACAAACTGACGGGCTATCCAAAGTTCCATCCAATCAGACAGCATGCTGTGCTTCACGCTGCCTCCCATCTCCCTTGAGGGGAGAGGGGCTGGGGGAGAGGGTGAACTCGCCTCCATGACGGTTGGCGTTATATAACGCAATGCGTTATGGTTCGGCATGATTCACGATTTCGCTGACAGGGAAACTGAATTGATCTGGCGCGGCGAACGTTCGCGCAGACTGCCTGCCAGCATTCAGGACATCGCGCGGCGCAAGCTTCGGATGCTGAACAATGCGCAAAACCTTGAGGATTTGCGCATTCCCCCGCCAACCGGCTGGAGGTGCTGAAAGGCGACCGCAAAGGGCAGCACAGCATCCGTATCAACGACCAGTGGCGGATTTGCTTCAAATGTAAAGACGGCAGCTGCAGCGAAGTCGGGATTGTCGATTACCACTGACCCAGGAGTGCGTCTTGGCCAAACTGAAAAATATCCACCCCGGCGAAATCCTGCTGGAAGAGTTCCTGATCCCCATGGGAATCAGCCAGAATGCGCTGGCACGCGCGATCAGCGTCCCGCCCCGCCGGATCAATGAAATCGTCCTGGGCAAGCGAGGTATTACCGCCGATACAGCGCTGCGCTTGGCGCGTGCATTAGGAGCCAGCGAGGGATTCTGGATGGGCTTGCAGGCGGATTACGACCTGGAGGAAACGCGTAAGCGGATCGACGATGCGTTGAGGCATGTGGAGAAGCTGGCAGCGTAGGGTTGGCGCACGACGTAAAATCCGTGCACCGCGACGTGCATGCCCTGCTGGAGACCGGCCTGCTGGAAAAAACCGAGAGTGGAAAGATCGTGTGCCCGTTTGACAAGGTGCGGGTGGATTTCACGTTGGCACAGGCGGCATAGAAGGTGAGTAGGTTTGCCAAAATTTCTGGCACTGATGCTGACCTCTTTAGCTCGCTGGGTGCTGACAGGTGGGGTGAATTGGCTTTATGGGAAGTCTCAAATCGACCCAATGCTGCCGGTCGATCCCTCAGAGGTTCAAAGGCAGGTATCCAAGTGGAGCAGTCGCTCGGCGCGCCTCCTCACGGACAGTAGGTCGGCCGAAGCAGTCTTACGCCCAGCACGTCAAATACGTCCGCTACGGGCTTCTGACCGGTCGA
>JAABQE010000149.1 GCA_011391655.1 Hydrogenophilales bacterium | reverse complement strand
GGCAGCCCGGTGCAGGCCGGGCAGATTTACGATGAAATTAAGCGCCTGCGCGCCAAGTATCCGAAGACCCCGCTCTACGCCGTGGTGGACGACATCTGTGCCTCCGGCGGCTATTACGTCGCTGCCGCTGCCGACAGGATTTATGTCGACAAGGCCAGCATCGTCGGCTCCATCGGTGTGCTGATGGACGGCTTCGGCTTCACTGGAACCATGGACAAGCTCGGCGTTGAGCGCCGTCTGCTGACCGCCGGTGAAAATAAGGGTTTCCTCGATCCTTTTTCGCCAGTCGATCCCAAGCAACAGGTGTTTGCCAAGCAAATGCTTGAAGAAATCCACGGCCAGTTCATCGGCGTGGTGCGTGAAGGCCGCGGCAAACGCCTGAAAGAAACGCCCGACATGTTCAGTGGCCTGGTATGGAGCGGCGAAAAAAGTATCCAGCTTGGTCTCGCAGACGGCCTCGGTAGCGTTGAATCGGTCGCCCGTGATGTGATCAAGGTTGAAGATATCGTCGATTACACCCAGCAGGAAGGCCTGGCCGAGCGCCTCGCCGGCCGTCTGGGCGCTTCGGTCGCCAAGGCGTGGACGCCGTTCGAGAAAACCGGGGTGAGCCTGCGGTGAGCGATTACCAGCCGATCGCCTGCGCAGATCACGAGCGGCTGGAATTTTCTGTGCTCACCAAGCAGTGGTTGAACCTGCACGTAAACGGTGTGCCGCAGCGACTGCTGCCGCTGGATGTGTATACCCGTGATGGGGCAGAGTGGTTGCTGGCGCAGACGGGATCCGGCGAGCAACTGACGCTGCGGCTTGATGGCCTTGGATTTGATGCGTAAAGGAAAATCGTTGCGTTGCTGCGTTACAAAAACCATCGTGAATGTTGCTATGCAGGACTTGATCCCCGAGATCCGTGTGAAGTGGGATCAGGCTAACCAGTAGCATGTCGCAACCCATGCCCCTCCCCGGCCGGAACTGGCTCGGCACCATCAAGACCTTTATTCGCACCCGCCTGGTTGCCGATACGCCGGCGTTGTCGCACGCCGAGAGTGCGCGTTCGGCGCTGGGCGCGTTGATCGGGATTGGGCTGGCAGGTGCGCTGCTGTATCTCAATCCCGATAACTCGTTCTGGCTCATCGCACCAATTGGCGGTAGCGCGATCATTCTCTTCACCTTGCCGCACAGCCCGCTCGCTCAGCCTTGGTCGGTATTCGGCGGTTATCTCATGGCTTTGTGCGCGGCCTACCTGAGTGTTCTGCTAATGCCCAATCCATTGCTTGCAGCGGCTGCGGCGGTGGCGGGAAATGTTTGGTTGATGGCGCGTTTCAACTGCATGCATCCGCCGGGTGGCGCGCTGGCCTTGTTTATTGCGCTTGCGGGCGCGCCCGGTCTGGCCGGCGCCAGCGGCGAGATCGTGCTGGTGGCGGAAAATGTCATGGCCATCCTGGCTGCCGCATTCCTGGTGAATAACCTGATGCCAGGCCGTTGCTATCCCAGTTGTCGGATCAAGGCCAAGGAGAATGTGCACCATACCGGTGATGCTTCGCCCATCGTCCGCGCCGGACTGACACACGCAGACCTGGACGCAGCGATCCAGTCCATCGGCACTTACGTGGACATGCAGGAGAACGAGCTGGTGAGGCTCTACAACCTGGCGGTCGATCACGCTTTCGACCGTCAACTGGCTTTGTCCTGCGCGGACATCATGTCGCGCAGCATCGTGACGGTCAGCTTCTCCACCGAACTGGAAAACGCCTGGTCGCTGTTACGCGCCCACAAGATCAAGGCCTTGCCGGTGGTGGATCATTTTGGCCGGCCGGTCGGCATTGTCACCGTGGCCGATTTTTTGCGTCAGCTCGACGATACGACAGCGGCGGGGTTGGCGGTGCGCCTGCAGGGGTTGTTGCGCCGCACGCCTGGCGTCACCTCGGAAAAAGCCGAAGTCGTCGGGCAGATCATGACATCGAAAATCTATAGTGCGCGCGCCGACACGCCGGTTTCCGAACTGGTGCACCAGCTCTCGGAGAACAATCTGCATCACATCCCTGTGCTTGACGGCGAAGGCAGGGTGATTGGTATGGTCACACAGTCCGACCTCATCGTGGCCCTTTACAAGCGTATCGCCATGGCGGTCGCCGTGCCGGGGGTGGCCCCGGCTTGCCAAGAAAAAATGTGAAAAAAACCGCGCCGTCTCGACAGTTGCGCGCTGTTTCGGTTATGATGCGCCCCGCATTAGGCGCGTAGCTCAGCTGGTTAGAGCACCACCTTGACATGGTGGGGGTCGTTGGTTCGAGTCCAATCGCGCCTACCAATATTTATGGGTCGGGATGACCTTGGGAGTAGCAGAATGTCACCGCGAACTAGCAGCGTTGTCACTGGATAATCACTGGCGCATTGCGGTTCACAGAACATTAGGCATCTTCTTGTAGTATCTAAAAGCGCGGACAACCCGCGCTTTTTTTCATTCTGGAGTTTGGGTCATGGTTAACGTCACGCTTCCTGATGGTTCGGTTCGGCAGTTCGATGCCCCGGTCACGGTCGCACAGGTCGCGGCCAGCATCGGCGCGGGGTTGGCTAAAGCGGCGCTCGCCGGGCGGGTAAATGGCGAACTGGTCGATACCAGTCACGTCATCGACGCCGATGCTGCGCTGGCCATTGTGACCGACAAGGACGCCGACGGCCTCGACATGATTCGTCATTCGACCGCGCACCTGCTGGCCTATGCGGTGAAGTCGCTCTACCCCGACGCGCAGGTGACCATCGGTCCGGTGATCGAGGACGGTTTTTTCTACGACTTTTCGTACAAGCGCCCCTTCACGCCGGACGATCTGGTTGCCATCGAAAAGAAAATGACCGAGCTGGCGAAGCAGGATTTGCCGGTGACCCGCAGCGTGATGCCGCGCGACCAGGCCGTGAC
>JAABQE010000148.1 GCA_011391655.1 Hydrogenophilales bacterium | reverse complement strand
CACCACTGTGATGCGACCGCGACCGCGTTCGATCAAGCCATCTTTTTGCAACTGCCCAACCGTTTGCGTCACGCTTTCCCGGCGTACACCCAACAGCCGCCCAATCATCTGTTGCGTGATCACCAATTCATTGCCATGCAGTCTATCCATGCTCATCAACAACCAGCGGCACATTTGCTGGTCCAGTGTGTGGTGCTGGTTGCAGACGGCCGTTTGCGATGTCTGGCAAATCATTGCCTGAGTGAAAAGCAGTGCGAAGTGTTGGAGTTGGCCACCTAACGCGAATTCTCGTTTCATCACTTTTCGGCTGAGTCGATAAGCCTTGCCTGGGCTTTGCACTTCCGTGCTGCTCGGCATGCTTTCGCCCCCCATGAAAATGGAAATGCCGACCATCCCCTCGTCGCCCACCAGTGCGGTTTCGCTAAAGCTTCCGTCTTCCAGGGCATAAATGAGAGAAATAATGCCGCTGGTCGGAAAATGCAGGTAATTCACATGGTCACCCGACTCGGACATCGTCCACCCCAATGGCATGTCAACGAGTTCAAGATCGGGCAACAGGCGCTCGTAATCCTGCGCCGGCAGCGCTGCCAGGATGCAGTTTTGCTTGGGATCTGGGAGCGAGGGGTTGGCTGCTGCCTTTTTTGACATATCCGGTTTCTTCAAGTGTTAAGACCGTTGAATTGACGTGAGTTTTAGCTTGATTATGCATCGTTTGTTAATTTTAGCGCGCGCCACTTTGGCAAACCATCGGTGATGGCTGGTGCGCCGCGGGTGCGCAAAAACGTAGTGCCTTGGCGTAGAGCTAGAAAAATGACCGCTCAAGGCAGTGCCGTTGTGTGCGCCTCCGCATGCTCGCTCACATGACACACCATGCTGTTTGCCAGTTCCCGCTCGCCCACACCAGCACCTCGACCGCCTGTTCACGTCGTAGCAGCGCGGCCTCGTCCTCGCTGTGGCAGCGCACAACGACGTGGATGCGTGGGTTGAGGGTGCGCGCAATTTCGATCATTTTTCGGGTCTGGAAAGCGTCGGGTGTGGCGATGACCAGCATGTGCGCGCGTGCGACATGGGCCTGGATCAACACCGCCGGTCCGGACGCATCGCCCGCCACTTTACAGGATGCGTCAACGTCGATTCATCCGACGTGCTGGCGCTGACCTCGTGCGGGCGTTCGCATTGGCCGGAATACTGGACGATTCGCAACGCGAGGCTAGAATAAAAGACAACTGTGTCCTGTGAGTATCCGCCATGACCTCCGAACTCCACCCGCAAGGGGTAGGCCGTGGTTCTAAAGAAGCTGTCCCAAGGGGTACACCTTCGGATAAAGCGTCAAGAACCACGCTCCACCCGCAAGAGGTAGGCCGTGGTTCTAAAGACGCTGAAGCGTCAAGAACCACGCTCACCATCGACGGCAACGAAGCCGTTGCCCGCATGGCCTACCTCGGCAACGAGGTGATCGCGATTTACCCCATTACGCCGTCCTCCAGCATGGGCGAATGGGCGGATGAATGGGCGTCGCAGGGGCGGCCCAATCTGTGGGGCGCGGTGCCCAAAATCATCGAGATGCAATCGGAAGGCGGGGTGGCGGGCGCATTGCATGGCGCGCTCACCTCTGGCGCACTGGCCACCAGTTTCACCGCTAGCCAGGGCCTGCTGCTGATGATCCCCAACCTGTACAAGATCGCCGGCGAACTCATACCGTTCGTGCTGCACGTCGCGGCCCGTACGCTGGCAACCCACGCGCTGTCGATCTTCGGTGACCAGTCGGATGTCATGGCCTGCCGCGCCACCGGCTGCGCCATGCTCGCGTCCAATTCGCCTCAGGAGGCGCAGGATTTCGCCGTCATCGCGCAGGCGGCCACGCTGGCCGGGCGCATTCCGGTGATCCATTTCTTCGACGGCTTCCGCACTTCGCACGAGGTGGCAAAGATCACGGCGGTGGAAGCAGACAGCGTGCGCGCCATGCTCGACCCGGATTTGATCGCGGCGCATCGCGCCCGTGCTTTGTCACCGGAGCATCCGGTGCTGCGCGGCACCTCGCAGAACCCCGATGTGTTTTTCCAGTCGCGCGAACGCGCCAACCCGTTTTATGACGCGTTTCCGCAGATCGTGCAGGATGCGATGGGCCGTTTCGGCGATCTCACCGGCCGCCATTACACGCTGTTTGATTATGTCGGCGCGCCCGATGCCGAACGGGTGATCGTGCTGATGGGCTCCGGCGCCGAGACCGTGCATGAAACGGTCGAACATCTGCTGGCGCGCGGCGAAAAAGTGGGCGTGCTGAAGGTGCGGCTGTACCGGCCGTTTGCGCCGAATGCGTTGCTGGACGCGCTGCCACACACCGCTACATCCATCGCCGTGCTCGACCGCTGCAAGGAACCCGGTGCCGATGGCGAGCCGCTGTACAAGGATGTGGTGACGGCGCTGGCGCAGGTTGCTGCGGACGGTGCGCGTGCGATGCCGCGCGTTATTGGCGGTCGCTATGGCCTGGCCAGCAAGGAATTCACGCCCGGCATGGTGACGGCGGTGTTCGATGCGCTGCGCGCTCACCCCCAGGATGGAGCGAGACGCCAGTTCACCATCGGCATCCACGACGACCTCACCCATCTCTCGCTGCCATGGGACGAGGCGTTCCGCACCGACGCTTCGCACCAACTGCAGCACGCCGTGTTCTGGGGCCTCGGCGCCGACGGCACGGTCTCGGCCAACAAGAACTCGATCAAGATTCTCGGCGAGGCCACCGCGCTGCAGGCGCAGGGCTATTTCGTCTACGACTCGAAGAAATCGGGCGCGGTGACGGTGTCGCATCTGCGCTTCGGCCCGGCGACGATCCGTTCCACCTATCTGGTGGAGGCGGGCATGGCCGGTTTCGTCGCCTGCCATCAGCCGGTGTTCGTCGAGCGCTACGACCTGCTGGCGCAC
>JAABQE010000147.1 GCA_011391655.1 Hydrogenophilales bacterium | reverse complement strand
AATTCGACTGCCCGAAGAGATAGAGTCCCGGCTTGATGCTTTAGCAAAAGCGACAGGCAGAACCAAAACGTTTTACGCGCGTGAAGCGATTATTGAACACTTGTCTGATTTGGAAGATTTGTACATGGCAGAACAGGTCGTGCGCCGAATTCGGAGTGGTGAAGAAAAAACCTCTACCTTGGATGACGTGGAGGCAAGGCTTGGGCTGGCAGATTGAAATATCAGAAACGGCTGAAAAACAACTGGCTAAGATGGATCGCCCGGTTGCCCAACGAATCAGGACGTTCTTGCGTGAAAGAGTTGCCGCCTTGTCAGACCCTCGGAGCATAGGTGATATGCGCTAAAGGGGAGTGAATTAGGCGACTTCTGGCGCTACCGAGTGGGCGACTGGCGCGTGATTTGTGAACTCAAGGACGAGCAAATTTTGGTCACAGTCCTGAAAATTGGCAATCGCAGAGAAGTGTACCGCTGAGCAGCCGTTGTCGATGCCTTTCATGGTGCGCTGTACTGCCAATAGCGTCGATGAGACGGTCGATATTCCATTGTTGTCACGCCAGCCTCGCTAAACGTCAGCTTGATGAGGCCACCCCAGTCGCTGCGCAGGATGCGGGCATCCTGCTCGCGGTAGCGCGCGACGACCTGTGGATGCGGATGGCCGAAGCGGTTGCGGTAGCCCAGGGTGAACACGCTGATCTGCGGCTGCACCTGATCGACGAATTCGGCCAGCGACGAGGTGCGGCTGCCGTGATGGCCGGCGATCAGGGCGGTGGCCGCGATACCCAGGCCCGGTTTGAATAAAGCCTGCTCCATCAGTTCGAGTTCAACCCGCCGTTCGCCATCTCCGGTGATCAGCAGGCTGTGCCCGCTGCTGCTGACTTTCAACACGCAGCTGTAATCGTTGTCGCGGCGGTTGGGTTCGGCGTATGCCGTGGCGGGCGGGTTCAATATTTCGAAATGCACGCCATCCCATTGCCAGTGCTGGCCGCGCTGGCAATGGCGGGGTTTAGGGACGTTATTCAAGAGTGGGCTGGTAGCGGGCAGGCCATGCAGCAGCCAGCCAGTGGGGAGGTCGCGCAGCACCGCTTGCAGGCCGCCGCTGTGATCGTTGTCGTCGTGCGAGACGATCACGCCGGACAATTCGCCGACGCCGGTTGCACGCAGATACGGCACGATGATGCGTTCGCCCGCGTCGCTGTCGGCAAACGCCGGGCCGGTGTCGTACAGCAGCGTGTGTGTGGCGGTGCGGATCAGGATGGCGGTGCCCTGGCCGACGTCGATTACGTCGGCTTCAAAGTGCCTGGGCGCGATGCTGGCGAGTGGTGGAAACGCCAGCGGCAACCACAGCAATCCGCCCAGCGCCCGCAGGGGAAATCCGCGCGGCAGCAACAGCCAAATGGTGCCGACCATGGCCAGCGCGGTCGCCCAGCCGTTCGGCGCAGGACGTGCGGCGATTGCCCACGGCAAGGCGCTGGCCCACACCAGGCTTTGTCCCAAGCCATCCATCAACCATGCCGCCGCATGCCACAGCGGCGGCGCAACCACCCCCAGCAAGGCCAGCGGCGTAACCAGCCAGCTCACCACCGGAATAGCGATGGCGTTGGCCAGTGGTGAAATCAGCGACACCTGCTGGAACAGCAACAGCAGGGCGGGTGCCAGCGCCAGCGTCAATGCGGCTTGCACGGTGACCCAGCCGCGCAGTTTGTCCGGCAGCGCCACGCGGCCGAATGTCACCCACAGGATGACCGCCATGGCACCAAACGACAGCCAGAACCCGGCTGACAACACCGCCCACGGGTCGATCAGCAACACGATGAACAGCGCCCAGGTCAGCGCCGAAAAAGGCTGTGGCTCGCGCCGCCCCCAGAATGTCAGTGCCAGTACGGCGAGCATGAACAGGGTGCGTTGCGCGGGCACCTGAAATCCGGCCAGCACGGCATACGCGCTCGCTGCCAGCACAGCGGCCAATAATCCTGCTTGCCGGGATGGCAAACGTTCCGCTGCGCGCGGCCAGCGTCGCCAGCCGAATGCCACCAGCCAGCCCGCGAGGGCGGCGATCATGGTGATATGTAATCCGGAAATCGAGATCAAATGCTGGATCCCCGTTCGCGTGAACGCACGCAACTGTTCATGCGGAATGCCGCGCTGGTCACCGATTACCAGCGCGACAATGACCCCGGCATAGGGCGCGTCACCGAGCGTGGCGTTAATCCGCTCGCGGATGGCAGCACGCGTGGCGGCGATCCAGGCAGCGGGGGTGGCTGCGCGCACAGCAAGGCGCTGCGGCGGGGGTTGCTCGCGTACATAGCCCGAGGCGGCGATGCCGCGCTCCAGCATCCAGGCTTCGAGATCGAAGCCGTGCGGGTTGTGGGTGCCGTAGGGGATTTTCAACCGCACGGTGAATTGCCAGCGCTCGCCCGCATGCACGGTAGGGGTGCGATCCTGCGCATTGCGCGGCCAGTAGCGTGCGATCTGGACGCGCTGCAAGTCCGGTGCATTAGGGGTTACGACACGCTCGACATCCAGCACAAAGCGCTCGCCGCGCGCATCGCTTTGCGGCAAATCGCTCACCACGCCAATCACGCTGATATCCACCCCCTGCCAGTGATCGGGCAGACGATCGGCCAGGCGAAGGTCCGCGCGCCACGCTGCCCAGGCAAACCCCAGTGCGACGCTTAGTAGCGCAACGGCAAGCCGGCGCAAGGTTTCAGGGGTGGGGTGGGAAAAGCGCGGCAGCCACAATGTTGTGCTGAGCAGCGGCAACAGCCATAGCCAGCGCGTGGGTGGCAACGTGGCCTGCTGTTGCAGCAGCCACACGCCGAGACAGAACGCGATGAGATAGAACCGCATCGCGCGGGAGTTACATCCTGAGCAGGCGTTGCGTCAATAAAGTGCGCATGCTGCGCCGGGTGTCGCTGACGATATGAATAGGCTGTTC
>JAABQE010000146.1 GCA_011391655.1 Hydrogenophilales bacterium | reverse complement strand
AGGGCGAGAATCGAATTGACCAAGGCTTCGTTGACTGCATCGTGCTGAATGTCCGTGACGAAATAGCGGTCGATTTTCAGGACGTCGAGCGGGAAGCGTTTCAGGTGGGCCAGTGACGAATAGCCGGTGCCGAAATCGTCGATGGCGATCGTAATGCCCAGCGCTTTCAATTCCAGAATCTTGTGGACGGCGGACTCGATGTCGCCCATCAGTATGCCTTCGGTGAGCTCCAGTTGCAGCGCTTGCGGGGGCAAACCGGACTGCTGCAATGCACGCTGCACATTTGTAACCATGTCGTCGTGCCAGAACTCCTTGCTGGAAACGTTGAGTGCGATGGAGAGTTCATTGAATCCGGCAGCATGCCAGTGTGCTGCTTGATAGCAGCCGATCATTAGCAGCTTGCGCCCGACATGGATGATTTCGCCGGTGTCTTCCAGTATGTCCAGAAAAGCGGCTGGACTGAGCAATCCCTTGACCGGGTGGTTCCAGCGGATCAGGGCTTCGACGGTATCGATCCGCCCGGTATTCAGATTGATTTGGGGCTGGTAGTAAAAGACAAATTCATTCCGCTCCAGCGCATAGTGCAAGTCGGTATCCAGTTGCAGTCTTTCCTCTGCCATGGCATTCATTGCCGCGTCGTACAGGTGGTAGCGATTCTTGCCACTGCTCTTGGCGTGGTACATCGCGGTATCGGCGTTTTTCAGCAAGTCACTGCAATTGATGCCGTCAGTCGGATAGAGCGCAATGCCGATGCTGCAACTGTTAAATAGTTCACGCTCGGAGATCTGGTAGGGCGCCCCCATGACGGCGAGCATTTTGTCCACGATGTGCAGTATTTGCGCGACCTCAGCCACTCTGCTGATCACCACCACAAACTCATCACCGCCCAGTCGCGCCACGATGTCTTCTTCGCGCACGGCCGCGCGCAGGCGTTTGGCCACGTTGCAGATAAGTTGGTCGCCAATGGCGTGGCCCAGGGTGTCGTTGACGCGTTTGAAGTTATCCATGTCGATGAACAGCACGCCAACCGGGGTTTTGTGCCGCTTGGCATGAATGAGCGCCTGCTGCAGGCGGTCCATGAGCAGGCGGCGATTGGGCAGGCCGGTTAGCGCGTCGTGGATGGCTAGATGCTCACGTTCGTGGCTGATGCGTATGGTGTAGCGGAGCACCACGGTTGCAACGATTACCCCCACCAGTAGCGCTGCACCGCTCAGTAGATACATCCAGAAATGCGCCACCCTTTGCGCGTCATATGCCTTGTGACTGGCGGCCAGAGCGGCTTGCTGGGTTTCGCTATCAAGTTGGTGCAATACGGCCAGCACTTTGTTTTGCGCCGGAATGGAGCGTTTGATCAGGATGTCTTCAGCCTCCCTGATGTGATCGGCGCTAATCAGATCGATGACCTGCTCCTGGGTCGGCTGGGCGACTCTGATCAGCTTTTGAAGCAGAAGGATCAGCTGGCGCTCTTGTGTGGTCAGCGGCAGGTCCTGCAATGCCTGGCGTGCAACGGCATACTCCGCTCCCTTTTCATTGAACGTGGTCAACAGTTCGTCACGATCGAATGGGTCTTCGATTTTGGTGAGCATGAGCATGAGCATCGTGCGTTCACGTGAGGCGGTCACCAAGACCTTGGTGAGGTTTTGTTTGCGCATGTGAATGTCGACCACTGCCTTGAGGTTGTCTGTGGTGACGTCCAGTTGCCTGAGCCCAATCAGCGTGACGAATAAAATGAGCAGGAGCTGGGTGATGAATCCCGCGAGCAGAGCCGCGCCCCAGGTGGCAGGGCGCAAATGGCGAGTCGGGGTGTCAGGTTGAACTGGCATGACGCTTAATCAGGGCAAAGGGCAGGTGTGTTGTCGACGTGAGTGGCACGGGGTTGAAATGAAGCCTGGATCGATATTTGTGTCGAACGATGGGCAATGATGGACATAAGGGGTGGGGTGGGCCACAGCCCAACGTATGACCGGATTAACGCTTAACGGATTTTTTTCTCCGGAATAAAGGGGGAATACCAATTCCGGGCCGATCACGGCATACCCGTCGTGGCTTGTCAGCGGGCACATTTGTCTTGCCCGCTCAACGTGAGGGGGGCGCCAGCGTAGTCAGGCGTGGCGCAAGCGTGCGGCAATTTCTTCTACCGACATGCGGGTGGTGTCGAGAACCGGCACTGCGTGGTGTTTAAACAGCCGCTCGGCGGCAACGAGTTCCTCCCGGCATTGAGCCAGGCTGGCGTAGCGGCTGCCGGGGTAGCGCACCTGGCGGATGGCGGCGAGGCGTTCGGCCGACAGGGTGAGCGCGCGCAACCGGGACAGCTGGGCGAGCAGGGCCGGGGGCAGGCTGGGGTGCGCCAGATTGTCCGGGGTGAGCGGATAGTTGGCCACGCGCAACCCATACTGCAGGGCGAGGTAGAGCGCGGTGGGGGTTTTGCCGACGCGCGAGACGCCAATCAGGATGAGGTCGGCCTGATCGAGTCGTTGCGGCTGCAGGCCGTCGTCCAGCGCCAGGCTGAAATTCACTGCGTCCATGCGCGATTCGTAGTTGTTCGCCATGCTGTGCGTAAGGCCACTGCTGGGCGTGGCGGTGTGTCCCAGCGCGGTTTCCACGGCAGGCGCGATGCGCTCGAAGGTGTCGAATAGCGGCACGCCGCTTTCGCGCAGCGTGGCGCGCAGGCGGGGGTCGGTCAGGGTGGAAAAGGCCAGTGCGTCCGGCGTGGCGGCAATGCGTGCAGCGGCCGCCCGCGCCTTCTCTGCGCTGTCGATGAAAGGCAGCACAATCAGGCTAAACTCAAAGTCAGGAAACTGCGACAGCACGCTCTTGGCCACCGCCTCGACGGTGACGCCCGTGTGATCGGATATGCAGTACGCAATGCGTTTTTTCATGGAGTGGATTATGCCGGCCTCGAATCACTATATCGTTCCACTGGATGCACTGTCGATGGCCG
>JAABQE010000145.1 GCA_011391655.1 Hydrogenophilales bacterium | reverse complement strand
AGGGCGCCACGCTGTCCGGCGATCTCGCGCTGGTGTCGCAGTCCGGCGCGCTGTGCACCGCCATGCTGGACTGGGCGGAAACCAACGGCATCGGGTTTTCCAGCGTGATTTCCACCGGCGCCTCGGCCGATCTCGATTTCGGCGAAATCCTCGACTACCTTGCCTTCGACACCCAGACCAAGGGCATCCTGCTCTACATCGAGGGCATCCGCGACGCGCGCCGTTTCATGAGCGCATTGCGCGCGACCTCGCGCTTCAAGCCCATCGTCATGGTCAAGGTGGGGCGCCACGCGACGGGCGCCAAGGCGGTGCAGTCGCATACCGGCGCGCTGGTGGGATCGGATGCGGTGTTCGACGCGCTGGTGCGGCGCGCCGGCGTGGTGCGGGTCAACACCATCCTGCAGCTGTTCGCCTCGGCGCGGGCGCTGTCCACCCACATCAAGCCCACCGGCAACCGCCTCGCCATCGTCACCAACGGCGGCGGCCCCGGCGTCATGGCGACCGATTTGGCCATCGACATGGGGGTACGCATGGCCGAACTGTCGCCGGCAACGATCGAAACACTCAACGCCGTGCTGCCGTCCAACTGGTCACAGGCCAATCCGCTCGACATCATCGGCGACGCCACTGCCGAGCGCTATCGCGCAGCGGTGGCGGCCTGCCTCGCCGACGACAACGTCGACGGCGTGCTGGCGATGCTGACGCCGCAGGCGATGACCCGGCCGACCGAAGCGGCGCAGGCGGTGATCGAGGTGGCGAAGACATCGAGCAAGCCGGTGCTGGGCTGCTGGATGGGCGAGGCCCAGGTATTCGAGGGCCGCCGCCTGTTCAAGCAAGCCGGGATTCCCTACTTCACCACGCCGGAGCCGGCGGTCGAGGTATTTTCCTATCTGTCCGCCTTCTACGAGAACCAGCGCCTGCTGATGCAGACGCCGGGGCCGCTGTCGCAACAGGCCGCGCCCGACGTCGAAGGCGCGCGCCTGATCATCGAGAGCGCGCTGGCACACGGCCGTCATCTGTTGAACGAGGTGGAATCGAAGGCGCTGCTGGCGGCTTTCCATATCCCAATCGCGCAAACCCTGATCGCGCGCGACCCGATGGAAGCGATGCTGATGGCGCAGCAGATGGGCTTCCCGGTGGCGATGAAAATCAACTCGCCGGACATCACCCACAAGTCCGACGTCAACGGCGTGCGCCTGGGCTTGTCGAGCGGCCAGGCGGTGCGCTCCGCCTTCGGCGAGATGCTGGCCGACGTCAAGCGCCTGCGTCCCGAGGCCACCCTCGATGGCATCGTGATCGAGCCGATGGCGATCCGCCCGCACGCCCGCGAAGTGCTGCTGGGCATGACCTCGGACCCGGTGCTGGGGCCGGTGATCGTGTTCGGCGCCGGCGGCGTCGATGTCGAAGCCTTCCAGGATCGTGCTGTGACTCTGCCGCCGCTCAACCACTATCTGGCGCGCGACCTGATCCGGCGCACCCGCGTCGCGACCTTGCTGGGCCCGTTCCGTAACCGCCCGCCAATCGACATGGCGGCGCTGGAGAACGTGCTGTTGCGCCTGTCGGAAATGGTGTGCGAACTGCCGTGGCTGGCCGAACTCGACATCAACCCGCTGCTGGTGGACGAACACGGCGCGCTGGCGCTGGATGCCCGCATCATCATCGCGCCGCGCGTGCCGACCGCCGACCGCTACGGCCACATGGCGATCCACCCCTATCCGGCGCATCTGGTGACGCACTGGCAATTGCCCGGCGGCAACGACGTCATCATTCGCCCGATCCGCCCGGAAGACGCCGAGCTGACTCAAAGCTTCGTGCGCAGCCTGTCCGCAGAAACCAAATACTTCCGCTTCATGGATGCTGTGAGCGAGCTGTCGCCCACCATGCTGGCGCGCCTGACCCAGATCGACTACACGCGCGAAATGGCCCTGCTGGCGCTGACCGAAATCGACGGCAAAGAAGTGGAACTCGGCGTGGCGCGCTACTCGATCAACCCGGATGGCGAGTCCTGCGAATTCGCCCTGGTGGTCAACGATGCGTGGCAGAAGCAGGGAATCGGCCACAAGCTGATGGATGTGCTGATGGACGTGGCGCGCGGCAAGGGCCTGAAAACGATGGAAGGCGAAGTGCTGAAAACCAACCACCCGATGCTGAAGCTGGTGCAGGGCCTTGGGTTTCGCAGCGAACCGCACCCGGAAGACGACGGCGTGCGCCGGATCTCACGCGAGTTGTAGCGCGGCTATCCCGGCTGAACAGGTCGTCACCCCGGTGAATGCCGGGGTCCAGATGCTTGATTTGACTGGATTCCGGCGTACGCCGGACCCCGAAGTTAGACCTTTGCCCTGCATCAGCCCACCAACCGGCTGGTGGTTGTATCGTCCAAAAGACGTCGGGCCATGCACAACCGCCGTCACCAAAACCATGGCTGGCTCAATTCGGTAAATCAGGCGATAACTATAAACAAAGTGCTCGCGAATATCGGGCTGGTTCAGTTCAGGAACTATGCGGCCAGACAGCGGAAACTGGTTTAACTTCGTCGCCGTCGCAAGTAGCTTTTCAACAACCGCTGCGGCGTAAAAAGTCGAGTCGCGCGCAATGTAAGAGGCGATATCGTCTACGTCTTCCAGCGCCTCGGGTGACCAGACTACGACTTGATCAGCCATTTACCCAGACGTTCTTCAGCCTGCGCTTGAGTTGCGGTGCCTTCGGCTTTCGCACGCGCCAACCCGCGCCGGATTTTCTCGATGACGTAGAGATGGTATTGCACATCTTCCAGCGAGCTGTCTTCCGGCAGCCGATCAAGCAAAGAAGCGATTTCCTGTTTGGCTGTTTGCATGGCGATACCTCCTTAAATCAATGTCCAGTTTAGCGCCATATCAGGGCTTGTGCATTCGGCAGGGTGCGCTTCGCTTATCCAGCCCAACATTCCGGAGGCTTGCATTACACCATCCATTTTCGTTTCG
>JAABQE010000144.1 GCA_011391655.1 Hydrogenophilales bacterium | reverse complement strand
CCCGTCACGCCAGCGGCGAATGCCAGCAGCACATCATTCAGGTGCAGATAGGTGAAGCCGAACCATTCGCGCAGGCCCGGCACGTAGAGCACAAACGCCAGGAAGCCGAGGGTGCCACCCATCACCCACCACAACGCGGGATTCGGCGTGCGCAGCGCGGCCAGCAGGCTACTCGACCAGGAGCGGTTGGCCAGAATCAGGCCCAGGTTGCCGATCACCAGGGTGGTAAAGGTCAGCGCACGCACTTCATCCGCGTCGCGCCCCTGCTGCAGCGCGATGGCGTACACCGCTGCCACGGCAACAAACAGGGTCGAGCCTTGCAGCAGTGACAGCAGCAGGGTACCCAGGCTGAACAAGGGCGCATCCGGCCGACGCGGCGGCCGCTGCATGCTGTTGGGCTCTTCCGGCTCGGCTTCGAACACAATCGAACAGGCGGGATCGATGATGAGTTCCAGAAACACGATATGCACCGGCGCGAGCACCAGCGGCAGCCCGAACAACAGCGGCAACACGGCCATGCCGGCAATCGGCACGTGCACCGCGAGGATATAGGCCATGGCCTTGTGCAAATTGTCGAAAATGCGCCGCCCCAGGCGGATGGCATCGACGATGGTGGCAAAGTCGTCGTCCAGCAGAACCAGCGAGGATGCCTCGCGCGCGACGTCGGTGCCGCGCCCGCCCATGGCAATGCCGATGTGCGCGGCCTTGAGCGCGGGCGCGTCGTTGACGCCATCGCCGGTCATCGCCACCACTTCGCCGTTGGCCTTGAATGCCTGCACCAGGCGCAGTTTCTGTTCCGGCGCCACGCGTGCAAACACGTGGGTGGTCTTGAGCCGTTGTTGCAACGCGCTGTCGCCAAGCACATCGATTTCCGGGCCGGTGAGGATGCTCCCGGCCAGATCGATCCCGGCCTCGCGTGCAACGGCCCCGGCGGTGCCGGGGTAGTCGCCGGTGATCATCGCCACCCGCATGCCGCGCGGCGCGCCACGCGGATCGCCTCCGGCACGCGCGGGCGCACGGGATCAGCCAGCGCAATCATGCCGAGAAAGACGAACGGAAAATCGTGCTGCAGGGGCGGCAGCGTTGCGCCTTCGAACGTCGCCCTGGCGACGGCCAGCACGCGCAGGCCGTGTTCTGCCAGGCGGTTCGCCTGCCCGGCGATAAGCGCTGTTTCTGCCGCAGACAGGTGGCACAAGTCGGCGATGGCTTCTAGCGCACCCTTGGCCGCCACCACGTATTCGTCGCGCTGGGTGGCCTGCCAGCCATGCGTCATGGCGAGCATGTTGCGACTCAGCGGATAGTGCTGCACCAGCGTCCAGTCGTCGTGCAGATGCTCGGTACCGGCAAGGTAGTGATCGGCGAGACGACGAAAGGCTTTTTCCATCGGGTCGAACGGATTAACCAGACTCGCCAGCACGCTGAATTCGACCAGTTCGTGAAACCGCTCGGGCAGCTCATTCGCCTGCCCGTAATCGACCGCGTAGTTTTCGTCACGCACCACCAGCTGCGTCACCGCCATGCGGTTTTCGGTGATGGTGCCGGTCTTGTCCGCGCACAAAATGGTGGCGGCGCCGAGCGTCTCCAGCGCCGGAATGCGCCGCGTCAAGACATTGCTGCGCGAAATGCGCCACGCGCCCAGCGCGAGGAAAACCATGAGCACCACCAGAAACTCCTGCGGCAGCAGGGAAATTGCAAGCGTGATGCCAGCGAGCAGGGCGTCGAGCCAGCTGCCCCGGGTGAGGCCATACAGCACCACCACCACGCCGCACAAAATGACACCCAGCCCGGCAAACGCCCACATCATCCGGCGCATCTGGTGCTGCACCGGGCTGGGTTCGGGCCGCAGGGTTTGCAGTGACTTGCCGATCTGGCCGATCTCGGTGCGCGGCCCAGTGGCGATCACCCGCGCAATGCCATGCCCCTGCACCACCAGCGTGCCGGAATAGACCAGCGGCAAATCGTCGCCGCCGGGTCGCAGCGTGACCGGCTGGCCGTCGCCGACCGCCTTGCGCACCGGCGCCGCTTCGCCGGTCAGCCGCGATTCGTCGACGAGCAGACCTTCGCACATCAGTAGCCGCGCATCTGCCGGCACGCGGTCGCCCTCGGCAAACATCACGATGTCGTCGCGCACCACCTCGCGACCGGCGATGCGCTGCTTTTCATCATCGCGCAGCACCAAGGCACGCGGGCTGGTCAAATCGCGCAAGGCCTGCAGCACGTGTTCGGTCTTGTGTGACTGGTAGAAGGTGATGCCCATCACCACGACCACGAAAAACAGCAGTATCAGGGCTTCGTGCGGATCCCCCAGCATCAGGTAGATGCCGGCGGCGGCGATGAGCAGCAGAAACATCGGCTCACTGACGACTTCGCGCACCATCACCAGCGTGCCGTGCGGCTCACCATCGGGTAACGCGTTCGCCCCCTCCGCTGCCAGCCGTTCGCGCGCACGCTCTGCCGTCAGGCCCTGAAAGGCCGGTGGCACAACAGAAGTACGGGAAACACGCTCATTCGCCGCAGAGGTTTGCTCCAACATACGGGAATCCTACCCTGCAATGAGCTATCTGGAGGCGGTCCGGCCGCCCGCGCGAACCCGATCGCCATCCATGCAGCCTGAACCTATACTGGCGATATCGAAGTCGAGCGCATCCCTATGTCTTCCCTGCCCGATCACCCTGGATTTCTGCCGCTGGTGCAACTGCCTTCACTCGTGGCCCAGTTGATGGCAGGGGGCTATCAATGTCTGGGACCGGCGGCGGAGAACGGTGCCATCGCCATGCGCCCGCTCGACACGCCCGATAGCCTGCCGCGCGGCTTGCAGGCCGAGCAGGCGCCCGGACATTACCGCTTGACGAAGGATCCGCAGCAGCGCTATTTCGCGTGGGCGAACGGGCCGCAGGCCATCAAGCCGCATCTGTTCGCGCCCCGGGAATCGCTGTGGCGAACCCAGCGCAATGAACAGGGCCGGCTGCAATTCATCGCGGTGGAGCCGCCGGCCCCCATGCTGGCGCTGATCGGCGTGCGCGCCTGCGACTTGGCCGCGCTGGCCTTGCAGGATGCGCATTTTCTGCGCGGCGACCAACCCGATGCCCACTACGCGCGACGGCGCGAACAGCTGTTTCTGGTGGCGGTGCAATGTGCCGTGCCAGGGGCGACGTGTTTTTGCGCATCCACCGGCGATGGCCCAACGCCCACCACCGGCTACGACCTGGCGCTGACTGAGTTGGCGGAGGGATTTGTCACCGCGGCGGGCAGCGCAAAGGGGGCAGCCATTCTGGACGCACTGAATCTTGCGCCCGCCACTTCGCAGCAAATCGACGCGGCGCGACAACAGGGGCAAACCGCCGCTGCCGCCCAGACCCGCAGCCTGCCGAGCCGTAACTTGCGCCATACGCTGATGAGCCAGCTGGAACATCCGCGCTGGGACGAAGTGGCGGCGCGCTGCCTCGCCTGCGGCAATTGCACGGCGGTGTGCCCGACCTGTTTTTGCCATGCCGAGGCGGACGAGCCGAGCCTCGACGGCCAGAGCAGCGAGCATGCGCGCAGCTGGGATTCCTGCTTTGGCGAGAGTCATGGCCATCTGCACGGATTCAACGTGCGGCCGGACATTCGCAGCCGCTACCGCCAGTGGCTGATCCACAAGCTGGCCACCTGGCACGACCAGTACGGCCGCAGCGGTTGTGTCGGCTGCGGCCGCTGCATCGCCTGGTGTCCGGCGGAAATCGACCTGACCGAAGAAGCCGCCGCGCTCACCAACCCGGAGGCCCAGCCATGAGCGCACCTGCCCTGCCCCGGTTGTCCCAATTGTCCCAGGCGCGCCCGCCGCTGGAAGCCATCGTGGTGGAACGCACGCAGGAGTCGCCCACCATCTTCACCCTGCGGCTGCGCCTCAGCGATGCGGCGGCGCAGGCGGCTTACCGTTTCGCGCCGGGGCAGTTCAACATGCTGTACCTGTATGGCGTGGGCGAGGTGCCGATTTCCATCATGTCCGACCCCGAGGAGCGCGACGGCATCGGCCACACCATCCGGGCGCTGGGCCGCGTGACAAATGGGCTGGCCGCATTGCAGCCGGGCGACAGCGTGGGACTGCGCGGACCCTACGGCCGCGGCTGGCCGCTGCAGGAAGTGAGCGGATGCGACATCGTGCTGGTGACCGGCGGACTCGGCTGCGCGCCGGTGGTGTCGGTCATTCATTACATCCTCAATCGGCGCGAACGCTTCGGCAAACTGGTCATCATTCAGGGCGTGAAACACGCCGAGGATTTGATCTGGAGCGAGCAATACGCAAAATGGGCTGCCCTGCCAAACACCCAGGTGCTGGTCGCGGCGAGCCAGGGCGCGGCGTTCTGGCCCTGGCATGTCGGACGCGTAACGGAGTTGTTTGAACTGGCGCAATTCAATCCGGCATGCACAGTGGCGATGATGTGCGGACCGGAAGGCATGATGCACGTTGCGGCTGACCACCTGCTGCAACGCGGCGTGCCCGAATCCCGCCTGTTTCTCAGCATGGAGCGCAACATGCAATGTGCAGTGGGGCGCTGTGGCCATTGCCAGCTTGGCGGGTCGTTTGTCTGCCGCGATGGCCCGGTGTTCGACTGGGGCCAGGTGAAATCCTTGCTGGCGCATCGGGGGTTCTGATGGACAAGTCGACAACCAACCCTGCCAAGCCACGCGTGGCTGTCCACAAATTCAGCTCCTGCGATGGCTGCCAGCTGGCCCTGCTCAATCTCGGCGAGGATTTGCTGACGCTGGCCGAGCGGGTCGATCTGGTGCATTTCGCCGAAGCCGGAACGCTTGATCCGGATACCGACGTGGAGGTTGCGTTTGTCGAAGGCAGCGTGTCCACGCCAGAAGATAGGGAGCGGATTCAGCACATCCGCCAGCACAGCCGCCTGCTGATCGCCATCGGCGCGTGCGCCACCTCGGGCGGCATTCAGGGTCTGCGCAACGGCGTTTTCGACGCACATTGGGTAACGCAGATTTACAGCCACCCCGAGGCCATCTCCAGCCTGCAACACTCCACCCCGATCGCCCACCACGTCAAAGTCGATTTCGAACTGTGGGGTTGCCCGGTCAACAGCCAGCAAATGCTGGCGGTCATCCATTCCCTGCTGCTCGGCGTGGCGCCGCGCGACAATGCCGACAAAGTCTGCACCGAGTGCAAGCGTCAGGGGTATCCCTGCGTCATGGTTACGCACGGAATGGCCTGCATGGGGCCGGTTACCCGAGCCGGCTGCGGTGCGCTGTGCCCCAGTCTGGGTCGCGACTGCTACGGTTGTTACGGTCCGGCTGAAAATGCCAACACCGACGCGCTGGCGGCGCAGTTCATTCGCCAGGGACTGACGCCGCAAGTGATCGTGCAGCGCTTCCAGTCGATCAACAGCCAGGCGCCCGTGTTCTTGGCGGCGGCGGACAAGACCAGGACACACCGCGATGAGTGAACAGAAACGAACCGTCTCGATCCACGTCCCCGTGCTCACCCGGGTGGAAGGCGAAGGCGCGCTCGATTTGCGCATCGACAACGGCGAGATCGCCGAACTGCGCCTGCGCATCTTCGAGCCGCCGCGCTTCTTCGAAAAGTTTCTGGAAGGCCGCCACTACACCGAAATCCCCGACATGGTGGCGCGCATCTGCGGCATCTGCCCGGTGGCGTATCAGGTCACCGCCGCGCAGGCGCTGGAAAAGCTGTTCGGCGTCGAGCTCGACCCGTGGGCGCGCGCCATGCGCCGGGTGTTTTACTGCGGCGAATGGATCCAGAGCCACAGCCTGCACATCCACCTGCTGGCCGCGCCGGATTTTTTCGGCTGCAACAGCGCCATCGAACTGGCGCGCATTGCGCCGGACGCAGTGCGCCGCGGCCTCCGCATCCAGGCGCTCGGAAACGAACTGATGGAGCTGTTCGGCGCCCGTTCGGTGCATCCGGTGGGGGTGCGCATCGGCGGCTTTCATGGCGCACCTGCGCCCGCCCGCATCAACGCCATCCGCGACAGGCTGCGTGCTGCGCTGCCAGAGGCCGAAGCCTTGGTGCGCTGGACGGCGAGCATTGCGGTGCCGCAGGACGACCAGCCTTTTCTCTCGGTCGCGATGCAGCACCCCGCTGACTACGCGATTGAAACCGGCGCCATCGGGGTAAGCGACGGCCTGCGTATCGAGGCGGACGCCTTTGATGCCCACTTCGCCGAACGTCATGAGCCCCACTCCACCGCGCTGTTCAGCACCTATCACCAGCAGCCTTATCTGGTCGGCCCGCTCGCGCGCCTGAACCTCAACTATGCGCAACTGCCCGAAGCGGTCAAGGCGCTGCTGGCCGAAACGGGACTCGCGCTGCCCAGCCGCAACCTGTTCCACAGCCTGGTGGCACGCGCGGTGGAAATCCTGCTGGCGCTGCACGAAGCCCTGCGCCTGCTCAATGCGTATCGCCTGCCGGATTCGCCTTGGGTGCCGGTCACCCCGCGCGCCGGTGTCGCCTATGGCTGCACCGAGGCGCCGCGCGGCCTGCTATGGCATCGCTACGAAATGGACGCTGCCGGCTGCGTGGTCAACGCGCGCATCGTGCCGCCAACCAGCCAGAACCAGGGGCGCATCGAGGAAGACCTGCGGCTGTCGCTGCTCAACTTCGGGCTCGACCAGCCGGATGACGCGCTGCGCCTGCACTGCGAACAAGTCATTCGCAACTACGACCCCTGCATTTCCTGCGCCACCCATTTTCTGCGGCTGAACGTCGCGCGGACATGATGGTGCGCATCCTCGGCATCGGCTCGCCATCGGGCGATGACCAGGCCGGCTGGCTGACCGTCGACGCCTTGCTGGCGGCTGAGGTGCAAACCACGGGAATAGACATTCAAAAACTGGACCGGCCGGGCGCCAATCTGATCCCCCTGCTGGGCGATGCGGCCTGGGTCATCCTGATCGATGCCATGCAAAGCCATGATGCGGTAGGCCACATCCGGCATTTCGGCGCGGCAGACTGGTCTGCGTATAGCCATGGGGTTTCCAGCCACGGTTTCGGTGTGCTCGATGCCCTGGCGCTGGCACGTGAACTGGGCAACCTGCCGGCCCGGCTCGATTTGTACGGCATTGAAATCGGCACGGCGAATCCGGGCGAGCAGACCTGCAGTGAAGTCGAGGCTGCCGCGCAGCAACTCGCCCGGAGGATTGCCGCCGGCCTGGTTGCTTAATCATTGCTGAAACCGTTCTACCTTGCGTTACGAAATATCAGCCAGGAATAGACCATGCCGATTCGGGGAAAATAGCTAGATTAATCGTGCTGACCCTGAGGTTTCCCCCGACAGCTTTTCTTACCTTTACGTCCCTTTACCCATGCCATGCCAGCAACGCCGAGCCCAAGTAGGGCGAGTGTCGCAGGCTCAGGAACGGATTCGCGTGTTGTTGCCTCGACACTCGCCAAGGCGCGGGAGAGTGGCACCATAAAATAGGCGCCGTTGATGGGAGAGTACCCAGACTCAGCGCCCAGGACAGAAAGAAATTCGGAACCAGGGGCGCTAACTGTCGCGGTATAAAAGAAATCGTAATCGACTGTGGGGGGTGGCACCGAAGCTATGCTTACGTATCTAACCCCACCTGAATACTCTCCTACTCCGGCACACGGAGCCAAGCAAACTCCGAAGCCCGAACCTAAATCGAACCCTTGGGAAGTCCAATCATGCAAAAAATTTGGTACTTCAAAAAATAAAGTTAAATCCATGTTGGAGTAATCCAAGGGCCCAGCTACATTCACGTCGAACTGCACTGTATCCCCGACGTGTAATGCATTGAGGTTGTTCGGCGAGCTCACAGTCACTATTGGCGTAGCTTGGCTCGACATCCCCAAGATAGAAAGCACGAGCATCGTGAGAACACGTGCCGCTATTGAGCGGCCTTTCGGGGAGATATATCGCTTCATTATTAAAATTTCCTGTGTGATCTTAGCTAGAAAGCGGGAATGAAGCTGCCGTTCATGGTTGCTCCACTTAAAAGTATTCTCTGAATCCTACCTCAGGCGTTTTACAAAGGCACTCCGAGGATATGGGCCATTCGGTCTAGCGTCACACTCTACCAAATCGAGAATCGAGGTCTAAAGCGTCTGCACAAACGTCAGCACCTCCGCCGCATGCCCTGGCGCCTTTAAGCCGCGCCAGCTCTTCACCAACTTCCCATTCACATCGAACACAAAGGTGCTGCGCTCCACGCCGCGCACCTGTTTGCCGTACATGTTCTTCAGCTTCATCACGCCGAACAGTTCGCACGCCTTTTCCTCGGTGTCGGCCAGCAATTCAAACGGAAACTGGAATTCGGCCTTGAAGCTTTCATGTGATTTCAGGCTGTCGCGCGAAATACCGACGACGATCGTGTTGGCCTTGCCGAAGTCGGCGTACAGGTCTCGGAATTCCTGGCCTTCCAGCGTGCAGCCCGAAGTGTTGTCCTTGGGATAAAAATACACGACGACATTTTGGCCGCGATGATCGGACAGCTTGAACGTCGTGTTGCTGGTGGCGGGAAGTTCGAAATCGGAAATGACGGGATCGCTCATGGCGTGCCTTTCTGGGCTGGATTGCTGGATTGTTTGATCGCCAAATAAATTAGCGGGTTGAGGATTTCAGTAACAGGATCACCGCGCCGGCGCCGCCATCGACGGTGCGCGCCTGGCAGAACGCGAGCACCTCTTCGCGCTGCATCAGCCAGTGGCGAACCTTGTTTTTCAGCACCGGCAGGCGGTTCTTCGAGCCGTGACCCTTGCCGTGGATGATGCGCACGCAGCGCCGGTCTTCGACCATGCAGCGGTTGAGAAATGCCGCCAGTGCAACGCGGGCTTCGTCGCCACTGTGGCCGTGCAGATCAAGTTCGCCCTTGATGACCCAGCCGCCTCGCCGCAGTTTGCGCATGGCGGCGGCCGACACCCCGGGGCGTGAAAACAGCAGCTCTTCGCCAGTGGCGACGGCTGCATCCCATTCCCACGGATCGGCCAGCGCATCGATCAGCACCTGCGCTTCGTCGGCCAGCCTTTGCCGGGCGATGGGCTTGGGACGTGGTTGCGACAAGACCGCACGGTTGCCCGGCGGCAGCGGCACCACATCGGCGACGGCACGACGAAACAGCATCTTGCCGTCGACCGGGGGGTGAGTGCGTGGCGCTGCCGGTTTGTGCGGTGGCTGGTTAGATGCGCAAACCTGTTCGCGCAGCGTGCGGCGGACGCGCGCCAGCGCCTCGAATGAGGCGTCAGCGAGCGAACTGCTGCTGGCGCGCTTCATCTCGCAACACCCGCTTGCGCCTGGCCGCGATCAGGACTTGCCGAGTGCGTCGAGGAAACGCTCGGCGTCGAGCGCGGCCATGCAACCGGTGCCGGCGCTGGTGACGGCCTGACGATAGATGTGATCCTGCACGTCGCCCGCCGCAAACACGCCGGCGATGTTGGTGGCGGTGGCGTTGCCCTTGTTGCCGCCCTGGGTGACGATGTAGCCGCCTTCCAGCGTGAGCTGGCCTTCGAAGATACTGGTGTTGGGCTTATGGCCGATGGCGATGAAGACGCCGGTCAGCGCGATGTCACGCGTCGTGTCGTCCTTGGTGCTCTTGATGCGCATGCCGGTGACGCCGGTCTTGTCGCCCAGAACTTCGTCCAGCGTGCTGTCGAGTGCCAGCGTGATCTTGCCTTCCTTGACCTTCTCCATCAGATTGCCGATGAGGATTTTTTCCGATTTGAAGGTGTCGCGACGATGCACCACAGTGACGTGACGCGCGATGTTGGCCAGATACAGCGCTTCTTCGACCGCCGTGTTGCCGCCACCGATGACGGCCACATCCTGGTTCTTGTAGAAGAAACCGTCACAGGTGGCGCAGCCCGACACGCCCTTGCCCATGAATGCCTGTTCCGACGGCAGACCGAGATACATCGCCGACGCGCCGGTGGCGATGATCAGCGCGTCACAGGTGTAAGTGCCGGAATCGCCGATCAGGGTGAAGGGCTTTTCGGTCAGCTTGGCGGTGTGGATCTGGTCGAAGATGATTTCGGTGTTGAAGCGCTCGGCATGGCGCTGGAAGCGATCCATCAGCTCGGGGCCCTGCACGCCGTCGACGTCTGCCGGCCAGTTGTCGACTTCGGTGGTGGTCATCAGCTGGCCGCCCTGCTGCATGCCGGTAATGATCACGGGTGACAGGTTGGCGCGCGCGGCGTAGACAGCGGCGGAGTAACCAGCGGGGCCTGAGCCGAGGATGACGAGTTTGTGATGTACGGTGCTCATGGCAGGTTCTCGGGTGGGTGAGTAAAGCAGGCTATTCTAACCAATCTTGGCGGCCGCATTTCCATGCTGCCTGTCTGGGTTGCTTGCCCGTTATGCCTGCCGCCAAACCTGACCTTATAATCGGGCGCACATTTGCCGTTTCAAGTACCCCACGTATCCATGGCGCGTCCCGCTTCCCGTTCCATTACCCCGTTACCGCCCCGCATGCTGCGCCTGCTGCGTGAAGCCCGCGCACTGCTGGTGGGATTTGCCGCCTTGTTGCTGGCAGCGATCCTGCTCACCCACAACCTGGCCGACCCCAGCTTTTCAACCACGGGCGACGGTGGCGTGCTGCACAATCTGGGCGGTCGTGCCGGCGCCTATGTATCCAGTCTGCTGCTGCAGTTGTTTGGGCTATCGGCCTGGTGGTGGGTGGTGCTGGCAGCAGGCTATGTGATTCGCACCTTCCGTCATCTGGATGAACCCACGCTGGTGCAGGGGCGGCAACGCTGGTTTCGGCTGGGCGGCTTTAGCCTGCTGCTGCTCGCCAGCACCGGCGTCGAATGGCTGCGCACCTGGCACTGGACGGCCGCGCTGCCGGATTCCCACGGCGGCATACTGGGTTCGGGCATCGGTAGTGCAGCAGGCGCACTGATGGGATTCACCGGTGGCTCGCTGATTTTATTGCTGTTGATGGCGGTTGGTTTCAGCCTGTTCACCGGGGTATCGTGGCTCAGCATGGCCGAGCACACCGGCGAGTGGGTGGAAAACACCACCCTGAAACTACGTGAAGCCTGGCAGGCCTCGCGCGACCGCAAAGTGGGCGAAGCCGCGCTGCAAAAGCGTGAAGCGATTGTCTCGGTCGAAAAACAAAAGCGCGTCGAAGCGCCGCCGATCCGCATCGAGCCGGTGGTCAAGGAAATCCCGCAGTCGCCTCGCGCGATCAGCGAGCAGCAGACGCCGCTGTTTTCCAATTTGCCGGATTCCCTGCTGCCGCCCCTGCATTTGCTCGATCCGGCCGACGAGGCGGTCGAAACCGCCAGCGCCGAATCGCTCGAATTCACCTCGCTGATGATCGAGCGCAAGCTGGCCGAATTCGGCGTCGAGGTGAAAGTGGTGTCGGCCTCGCCCGGCCCGGTCATCACGCGTTATGAGATCGAGCCCGCCGTCGGCGTCAAAGGTAGCCAGATCGTCAATCTGTCGAAAGACCTGGCGCGCAACCTGTCGGTCATCAGCATTCGTGTGGTCGAAGCTATCCCCGGCAAGCACACGATGGGACTGGAGATTCCCAACGTCAAACGGCAAATTGTGCGGCTGTCCGAAATTCTCGGTTCCACCGCCTATCACGACAGCGCCAGCCCATTGACCGTCACGCTGGGCAAGGACATCGCGGGCAACCCGGTGGTGGCCGACCTCGGCAAGATGCCGCATTTACTGGTGGCGGGCACCACCGGTTCGGGCAAATCGGTCGGCGTCAACGCGATGATTCTGTCGCTGATCTACAAATCCGACCCCAGCGCCGTGCGCATGATCATGGTCGACCCCAAGATGCTGGAGCTGTCAATTTACGAGGGTATTCCGCATCTGCTGGCGCCGGTCGTCACCGACATGAAGCAGGCCGCCAGCGCGCTCAACTGGTGCGTCGGCGAAATGGAACGGCGCTACAAGCTGCTGTCTGCCGTGGGCGTGCGCAACCTCGCCAGCTACAACCAGAAAGTCCGCGACGCCAAAAAGGCCGGCACGCCGCTGACGCATCCGTTCAGTTTGACGCCCGACAATCCCGAGCCGCTGGAAACCATGCCGATGATCGTGGTGATGATCGACGAGCTCGCCGACCTGATGATGGTGGTGGGCAAAAAGGTTGAAGAACTGATCGCACGGCTGGCGCAGAAAGCCCGCGCCGCTGGCATCCACCTGATTCTGGCGACGCAGCGACCGTCGGTCGATGTCATCACCGGCCTGATCAAGGCCAATATCCCGACGCGTATCGCCTTCCAGGTGTCCTCCAAGATCGACT
>JAABQE010000143.1 GCA_011391655.1 Hydrogenophilales bacterium | reverse complement strand
AAAAAACCCACGGCAAGGCCATCCCGCCCGCCCAGTTTCGCGAGTTGTGCCGCAGCTACGCCGCCGAGCAGATTGAGCGCCAGAAAGCCGATTTCATCCGCCTCGGCGTGCTCGGCGACTGGGACCATCCCTATCGCACCATGGACTTCCAGTTCGAGGCCGACACTCTGCGCGTGCTGGGCCAGGTTCAGCAGGCGGGCTATTTATATCAGGGCGCGAAACCGGTGCATTGGTGCGTCGATTGCGGGTCCGCACTGGCCGAAGCCGAGGTCGAATACGAAGACAAGACCTCGCCTGCGATTGACGTTGGCTTTGCCGTGGCCGATCGCGCCGATCTCGCGCAACGATTTGATTTGAATTCAATCGACGAGCCGGTGCAGATCGTCATCTGGACCACCACGCCGTGGACCTTGCCCGCCAACCAGGCGGTGGCGCTGCATCCCGACTTTCAATATGCGCTGGTGCGCACGGCCAAAGGTTTGCTGATTCTGGCCGAGAGCCTGCGCGAAGCCGCGCTGGCGCGGTATGAATTGAGCGATGGCGCCGAGGTCATCGCGCACACCACCGGCCAGGCACTCGAAGGCATCCTGTTGTGGCATCCGCTCGGGATTAAAGGCGGCCAGGAACGCCAGGTGCCGGTCATCGTCGGCGATCATGTCACCGCCGACGCCGGCACCGGCGCCGTCCACACCGCGCCCGGCCACGGCCTCGACGACTATGTGGTCGGCAGCCGCTACGGCCTCAAAGTCGACAATCCGGTGGGCGACGACGGCCGCTTTTACGTCACTGTTCCGCTGGTCGGCGGCATGAGCATCTGGCAAGCCAACCCCCTGATAGTCGAGACGCTGCAAACCAGCGGCAACCTGCTGGCGCACACCAAACTGCTGCACAGCTACCCGCACTGCTGGCGCCACAAGACGCCAATCATTTTCCGCGCCACCCGACAGTGGTTTATCGGGATGGAGACGGCAGGTGCGAACGGTCAGGGCAGCTTGCGCGAGCACGCGATGACGGCAGTCGAACACACCCAGTTCTTCCCCGCCTGGGGCCGCGCGCGCCTGGAAGCCATGATCAAGAACCGTCCCGACTGGTGCGTATCGCGCCAGCGCAACTGGGGCGTACCGATGCCGTTTTTCACCCACAAGGAGACTGGCGCGCTGCATCCGCGCAGCCTGGAGTTGCTCGAAGTGGTCGCCCAGCGCGTCGAGCAGTCGGGCATCGAAGCCTGGTTTGCGCTCGACCCGGCCGAGCTGCTGGGTGACGACGCCGCGCACTACAACAAGACCGGCCACACGCTCGACGTGTGGTTCGACTCCGGCGTCACCCACGCCTGCGTGTTGAAGCGCCGCCCCGAACTCGCCCATCCGGCTGATCTGTATCTGGAAGGCTCGGACCAGCATCGCGGCTGGTTCCAGTCGAGCCTGCTCACCGGCTGCGCAACCGATGGCCACGCACCGTACAAGGCACTGCTCACCCACGGCTTCGTCGTCGACGGCAAGGGCCACAAGATGAGCAAATCGAAAGGCAACGTGATCGCACCGCAAAAGGTGATGGATCAGTACGGTGCCGACATCCTGCGGCTGTGGGTGGCGACCACCGACTATTCCGGCGAGCTGACCATCTCCGACGAGATTCTCAAACGCGTGGTGGAAAGCTATCGCCGGATTCGAAATACCTTGAAATTCCTGCTTGCCAACCTGTCCGATTTCGATCCACAGGCGCACGCGTTGCCGGTGGCAGACTGGCTGGAAATCGACCGCTACGCGCTGGCGCTGACCCGTCAGTTGCAAGGCGAGCTGCAGGCGCATTACGATGCCTACGAATTCCATTTCGTCGCACAAAAACTGCAAGCCTTTTGCTCCGAAGACCTCGGCGGCTTCTACCTCGACATTCTGAAAGACCGGCTCTACACCTGCGGCGCCGACAGCCGTGCACGCCGCGCCGCACAGAACGCGCTGTTCCACATCACCCATGCGCTGGCGCGCTGGATGGCACCGATTTTGTCGTTCACCGGCGAAGAAGTGTGGACACAGCTGGCGGGCGACGATTCCGTCTTTCTGCATACCTGGCACACGCTCCCCGAGCAAGCTGACCCAGCCGAGTTGCTGGACCGCTGGACGCGCATCCGCGCCGTCCGCACCGAGGTGCAAAAGGACCTGGAAACCGTGCGCGCCGCCGGCGGCATCGGCTCATCGTTGCAGGCCGAAGTCACCCTGCACGCCAGCCCCGTCACCTTCGCATTGCTGGCACCGCTGGGCGACGACTTGCGCTTCGTCCTGATCACCTCACAGGCACGCCTGTTGGCAAGCGAGTCCGACCGCATCGAAGTCACGCCGAGCGCTGCTAAAAAATGCGAGCGCTGCTGGCACTACCGTGACGATGTTGATACGCACGCCGATCACCCAGGTTTGTGCGGGCGCTGCGTCAGCAACCTGACGACCGCAGGCGAGGCACGTAGCCATGCGTGATTTCATCAACCCCGCCATGCGCAAATGGCTCGGCATCGCGCTGGCCGTCATCGTCGCTGACCATCTCACCAAGTTCTGGGTGACGTCGATACTCGACTATCAGGAAGCCGTGCCGGTGCTGCCGTTTTTCTCGCTGGTGCTGGTCTACAACACCGGCGCGGCGTTCAGCTTTCTCGCCAGCGCGGGCGGCTGGCAGCGCTGGTTCTTCATCGCCATTGGCATCATCGCCACCATCATTATCGTGCGGCTGTTAAATCGACACGCCGAGCAGCCGCGCCTGGCTTTCGCCCTGGCGCTGTTACTCGGCGGCGCGCTGGGTAATGTAATCGACCGTGTCATGCTCGGACATGTGGTGGATTTTCTGTATTTCCATTACCGCAGCTTTGCCTGGCCCGCATTCAATGTCGCCGACTCCGCCATCACCGTCGGCGCGGGTTTGTTGATCTGGGACAGTCTCACCGGCAAGCACGTTGCATCGGACAAAGCAGCATGAGCGT
>JAABQE010000142.1 GCA_011391655.1 Hydrogenophilales bacterium | reverse complement strand
TGAAGCCTCCCTATTTATTGTGCATCCGAACTGGCCAGCGCCAGTTCGCGTAAATCCAGACTGAAACCGGTGGCCGGACGCGCCCGGCCAAATACCCGCCCCACTTCATCGTAGCGTCCACCCTGCGCAATCGCATGGCTGCGTCCGCCCGTGTAAGCCGCAAACACCACCCCACTGTGATAGCCATAGCCACGCAATTCGGCCAGATCGTAAGCGGCATCGACCCCGACGAGGCCGCGGTCGAGCCCCTCCAGCGTATCCAGTGCCGCTTGCACTGCTGCCAACTGCGGCAGACGCGCGCGCGCCTCGGCCAGCACGCTGCGGTCGCCATACAACTGCGGCAGCGCAGCAAAGGCATCCCGCAACGCCACAGGCAGTCCCGCAGTCAGGACGGCCACCGTACTGCTGTCCTTGGCCTGCAAGGCGCCGAACAACTGATGTTCAAGCTCGCCGCTCAACCCCGCTTCATGCGCCAGCGCACGGTAAACCCCAACATGGCCGATGTCGAGTTGCAGCGCATTGACACCACACGCCGACAGTCCTTGCAGCATCAAGGTCAGGATTTCGAGATCGGCTTCGGCACCCGCTTCACCATAGAGTTCGGCACCGATCTGAATCGGCTCGCGCGAGCGATGAAACCCATCTGACTGGGTGTGCAGCACGCTACCTGCGTAGCACAGACGGTTTACCGCATTGGCCGCCAGCAGATGTGCATCGATACGCGCCACCTGCGGCGTGATGTCGGCGCGCACGCCCATCAGGCGTCCGGACAACTGATCAACCAGTTTAAAAGTCTTGAGGTCAAGATCCGCCCCCACGCCAGTCAACAGCGAATCGACATACTCCATCAGCGGCGGAATCACCAACTGATAGCCACGGCTGCGGAACAGGTCGAGCAACGCGCGCCGCATGTCCTCCATGCGCCAGGCTTGTGGCGGCAGGACATCTTCTACATTTTCAGGAAGCAACCAGGCGGCCATCTCAGTCCAACAATTCAATTCAACATCATCAACAAAAAAACGCCGCCCAACATCGAGGCAGCGCCGATGAACCGCAATTGGCCATCGCTGAGTTCGAGCATCCTGCGAAAGCCATCACGCCATACGGAGGGCGCGACAAATGGCAGCACCCCTTCAATCACCAGCAACAAGCCAATTGCAGCAAACCCGTCAAAGCCGGTCATTTGCCACCAGCAGCACGCGGATTCTTCATGTACTTGAAGAAGGCCGCGCTGGGGTCGAGCACCATCACATCGCTCTTGTTCTTGAAGCTTTCACGATAGGCCTGCATCGAGCGATAGAACGCGTAGAACTCGGGATTCTTGCCATACGCAGCGGCGTACACCGCAGACGCCTTCGCATCGCCGTTACCCTTGACGCCCTGTGCGTCGCGATAGGCCTCGGCGACGATCACTTCCTTCTGCTTGTCGGCATCGGCCCTGATTTTTTCGGCCTCCGCCGCGCCGGTTGAGCGCAGTTCATTGGCCACTTTCTTGCGTTCGGCATCCATGCGGCGATACACGTTCTCGGAGACCGACGCTGGCAGCTCGACTCGCTTGATGCGGACATCAACGACCTGCACACCCAAGGTGCTTGCGAAGCGATCCGCACTGGTTTGTATTGCGCGCATCACATCGTCGCGCTTGCCGGAAACCACATCGTTGATCGAGCGTTTACCAAACTCGGCACGCAAGCCGTCGTTGACAGTCTGCTTCAATCGAATCGCCGCGCGACTCTCGTCGCCGCCAACCGAAACGTAGAACTGCTTGGCATTGACGACGCGCCACTTGATGAACGAATCCACCAGCACGTTCTTCTTTTCCGAGGTAATGAAGCTCTCGGGGTCCGCATCGTCCAGCGTCAAAATGCGTGTATCAAAATACCGCACGTTCTGAACCAGCGGCAGCTTGAAATACAAACCCGGCGTCTTTTTTACCGAGACCACCTCACCGAGCTGGAACACCAGTGCATTTTGCGTCTGGCTAACGGTAAACATGCTGCCGCTCAGCACGACGGCCAGCACGGCGAACCCGACCAGAACAGGGACAAAATTAATTTTCATGGCCGATCCTCCCGGTCGCGGCTGCGAAAGGCATCGCGTGAACGCGGGTCAGACGCTGCGGCAGCGGCCGTAGCCGGTGCCGACGTAGCGGCCGATGATGGCGACAGCGAATCGGGCGCACCCGCGTAAGGCTGGCTGACAATCTGCTGAAGCTTGTCGAGGGGCAGATACAACAGGCTGTTGCCTTTCTGGTCGACGATCACTTTCGTGGTGTTGTTCATCACGGTTTGCATGGTATCGAGATACATCCGTTCGCGCGTAACCTGGGGCGCTTTCGCATACTGGGTCACAATCTGGGAAAAACGATTCGCCTCACCCTCGGCGTTTGCGATCACGGCCTGTTGATACCCCTCGGCCTCTTCCTTGAGGCGTGACGCAAAGCCACGTGCACGTGGCACCACGTCGTTAGCGTAAGCCTCGGCCTCATTCTTCAGGCGCTCACGATCCTGGCCGGCTTTCACTGCGTCGTCGAACGCAGACTGCACTTGCTCAGGCGGCTGAATATTCTGCAAAGTCAGCTGGCTGATCGTAATACCCGTCCGGTAGCGATCAAGGATGTGTTGCGTAAGCGCCCTGGCGCGCGCGGCGATATCCGCACGCCCTTCGTACAGCACGAAATCCATCTTGCTTCGGCCAACGATTTCGCGCATGGCACTTTCGGCCACCTGCCGCACCGTCTCTTCGGGCGAGCGGTCGACAAACAGGAAGTCCTTGGGGTCTTTGATGAGGTACTGCACCGCAAATTGCAAATCGACAATGTTTTCGTCGTCGGTGAGCATCAGGGATTCCCGCAGCATTTCGTTTTTGACGTTGCTGCGGTAACCAATTTCAACAGTACGCACCTGATCGATGTTGACCACTTCGCGTGACTCGATTGGCCACGGAATGTGCCAATTCGGGCCAGGC
>JAABQE010000141.1 GCA_011391655.1 Hydrogenophilales bacterium | reverse complement strand
GCGCGGTCGATGCGCTCGAGCGCGAGCAGGTCAAGCGCCTGGTTTTGACGCGGCCGGCGGTAGAAGCGGGCGAACGGCTCGGCTTTTTGCCGGGCGACCTGACGCAGAAGGTCGATCCCTATTTGCGCCCGCTGTATGACGCGCTGTACGACCTGATGGGTTTCGACAAGGTGACGCGGCTGATCGAGCGCCACGCCATCGAGGTCGCGCCGCTCGCCTTCATGCGCGGGCGTACGCTCAACCACGCCTTCATCATTCTCGACGAGGCGCAGAACACCACGCCGGAGCAGATGCAGATGTTCCTCACCCGCATCGGCTTCGGCGCGCGCGCCGTGGTGACCGGCGACCCGACGCAGATCGACCTGCCCAAGCATGTGAAATCCGGGTTGACCGACGCCGCCGACATCCTGGCCGGGGTGCGCGGGCTGGCTTTCACCCACTTCCTGTCCGAAGACGTGGTGCGCCATCCGCTGGTGGGCCGCATCGTCGATGCTTACGCTGCAAGCCGTGCGGAAACGGACGTTCGTGGCCGCACCTGAGTTCAGCTTGTCGGTGCAGTTTGCGAGTGAGGCCGGCAATCTGCCCAGCCGCGCGCAAGTTCGTCGCTGGGTGGCTGCCGCGCTGGAACACCCGGCCGAAGTCACCGTGCGCATTGTCGATGCCGACGAAGCGCAGGCGCTCAACCAGGACTACCGCGACAAGGGCTATGTGCCCAATGTGCTGACCTTCGAATACGGCGAGATCGGCCACGATGCATCAGGCCAGGGCATCCTCGGCGGCGACGTCGTGATCTGCGCGCCGGTGGTCGAGCGCGAGGCACGCGAGCAGGGCAAATCGCTGGCCAGTCATTACGCGCACATGGTGGTTCACGGCACGCTGCATCTGCAGGGTTACGACCACATCGAGCCCGCTGAGGCCGACATCATGGAGTCACGTGAAGCCGCTATACTGAAGCGGTTTCATATTCCCAATCCTTATCTTTCTTCCTGACGCAAAAAATGGAGTCTGACAGTAGTCCCAAGCCGAGCTTGCTCGAGCGCATTTCCCACTGGCTGATGCGTGAGCCCGAAGACCGTGAGCAGTTAATCGAACTGCTGCACGGCGCGTATGAAAACAGCCTGATGGACGCCGACGCGCTGGCGATGATCGAAGGGGTATTGCAGGTGTCCGAAATGCGCGTCGGCGAGATCATGATCCCGCGCGCGCAGATGGACGTCATCGACATCAACGATGCGCCCGAAGTCTTTATCCCGCATGTCATTGAAACCGCGCACTCACGCTTCCCGGTCATCGACCGCGAGCGTGACGACGTGATCGGGATCTTGCTGGCCAAAGACCTGTTGCGGCATTACGCCGAGAATGATTCCGATATCCGTGGCATGTTGCGCCCTGCGGTGTTCATCCCCGAATCGAAGCGGTTGAACGTGCTGCTGAAGGAGTTCCGCTCCAATCGCAACCATATTGCCATCGTGGTCGACGAATATGGCGGCGTGGCCGGGTTGGTCACGATCGAGGACGTGCTGGAACAAATCGTCGGTGACATCGAGGATGAATACGATTTCGACGAGACCGAAGACAACATCATCCGCGAACGCGACGGTGTGTTCCGCGTCAAGGCCGCCACCGAAATCGCCGACTTCAATCAGTCGTTTGGCGCGCAGTTACCCGACGAAGAATTCGACACCATCGGCGGTTTCATTGTTTCGCGCTTCGGCCACCTGCCAAAACGCGGCGAATCGGTCAAATTCGATGGCTTCGAATTCAGCGTGCTGCGCGCCGACAGTCGCCGCCTGCTGGCGTTGCGGGTGAGCCGGTTGGCGGAGAATGCGGGCCTGCAACTGCCGCTGGTTTAGGTTTGAAGAATCTGTTGTCTGAAGCGGCTCGCGAAAGTGGAGCCGCTTTCTTTTTGCGTTATGGATTGAACGGACTTTCAGGCCAAGGCAGAGGGTGCTGATGGCCGTTGGTCAGGAGCGGCTGGTCGGCGTTGCACCCATGGAGATCGGCTGCTCGGCCTTATGTGGAGCTCCACATAAGGCCGGCAACCGGACTGTCGATCCCCGTCGTTTATAGGACTCCGGGTTTAGCCCAGCATCGCCTTCAACGCCGCCAGCCGATCGCTGCCGCTGGCCTTGGCATCGGCCGTGGTGGGCTTCTCCGGCTGGCGCACGTCATCACCCAGTTCATCGATGAAGCGTGACGGGTCACAGGCGACCGATTCGCGCGCGCGTTTTCGGCGCGCGCAATAGGTCAGCGTGAGCGATTTTTTCGCGCGGGTGACGCCGACGTACATCAGGCGCCGCTCCTCTTCCAGGCGCCCTTCTTCAACCGCGTCACGGTGAGGCAGGATGTTTTCTTCAATCCCGACCAGAAACACATGGCCGAACTCCAGACCTTTGGCGGCGTGCAGGGTGGACAAGCGTACGGCGTCGGGCGATTCTTCTTCGCGGCCTTCGAGCAGGGTGATCAGCGCAATGGTTTGCGTCAGCTGCAACAGGTTCTTGTCGTCTTCCTCGCCCTTTTTGGCAATCCAGGCGGCGAACTCCAGCACGTTGTTCCACTTGCCCTGCGCGACGCGGGTGTCGTCCTGATCGAATATATAGACTTCATAGTCGATTGATTTCAAGAGGTCGCTCAGCACCTCGCCGGCCGGTTCGCGCACCACGCGTTCTTCGGTGCGATTGATGAAGTGGCAAAACTCGAGCAGCGGCGCCAGATGACGTTCACCGATCTGCGATGCGGCAGCGGCTGAGAACACCGCCTCGAACAGGCTCACGTGCAGGGTGGCGGCGACCTGGCCGAGCTTTTCCAGCGTCGCCGTGCCGATGCCGCGCTTGGGCGTGGTGACGGCGCGGATGAAGGCCGGATCGTCGTCGCTGTTGGCGATCAGGCGCAGGTAGGCGATGACGTCCTTGATTTCGGTGCGGTCGAAAAACGACTGCCCGCCCGACAGCTGGTACGGCACTTTTTCGTTGCGCAGCGCCTGCTCGAATACG
>JAABQE010000140.1 GCA_011391655.1 Hydrogenophilales bacterium | reverse complement strand
CGCTACGTTGCCGTTCTTGTTTGTGATGCTGGTGTGGTTGCTGTTGCTGACGTATTGGCCGGGGTTGAGTTTGTGGGGATTGGGTTGAGGGTTGTGCGGGATTGGTGACCGTTGGCCGGGGGTAGCCCGGCCAACGGACCGCAGCCAATCAGCTTCCCGCTAGCGCCTGCCTGCTTCCCAGCCAGCGTTCAACATGGCGCGCGGCAATCTCCGGGTGATGCGCGAGGCAGCGTTGAGCCAGTCCGCGCGCAGCTTCGAGCAGCTCGACATCCCGCTCCAGATCTGCAAAACGCAACATCGGCAGGCCACTCTGGCGGTGCCCCAGCAATTCTCCCGGCCCGCGCAGCAGCAAATCCTGACGCGCGATCTCAAAGCCGTCGGTGGATTCAAAAATCACTTTCAACCGCGCCCGCGCCAGTTCCGACAGCGGCGTTTCGAACAGCAGCACGCATACCGATTCGCGGCTGCCACGGCCGACGCGGCCGCGCAGTTGATGCAGTTGCGCCAGCCCCATGCGCTCGGCGTGTTCGATCACCATCAGTGCAGCGTTGGGCACATCGACGCCGACTTCGATGACGGTGGTGGCGACCAGCAGATGGATGGCGCCAGCCTGAAACGCGCCCATCACTGCCTGCTTGTCGGCAGGCTTGAGGCGGCCATGCACCAGCCCGATGTTGAGTTCCGGCAATTGCGTGGTGAGCGCGGCGTGGGTGTCTTCGGCGGTTTGCAGCTGCAGCTTTTCGGATTCCTCGATCAGCGGACACACCCAGTAGGTCTGGCCGCCTTCGAGGCAGGACTCGCGCACGCGCGCCAGCACGTCATCGCGCCGGGCGGAGCTGACGAGCTTGGTGACGATGGGGGTGCGCCCTGGCGGCAGTTCGTCGATGGTGGAGACGTCGAGGTCGGCGAAAAAGCTCATCGCCAGCGTGCGCGGGATCGGCGTCGCGCTCATCATCAACTGGTGTGGCTCGCTGCCTTTTTGCATCAGCGCCAGTCGCTGGCCGACGCCGAAGCGGTGCTGTTCGTCGACCACCGCCAGCCCCAGGCTGTTAAAGCTGCCGGCTTCCTGAAACAGCGCATGGGTGCCGAATACGACGTCGGCTTCGCCTGCTGCCACCTTTTGCCACGCGGCGGTGCGCGCCGATTTGCGCTGGCTGCCGGAGATCCAGGCGCAACGCAATCCGAGCGACTCGAACAGCGGCGTGAGTTTTTTCGCATGTTGCTCGGCGAGAATTTCGGTCGGGGCCATGAATGCAGCTTGCAGGCCGTTTTCCACCGCCTGCAAACACGCCAGGGCGGCGACGACCGTTTTGCCGCTGCCGACATCGCCTTGCAGCAGGCGCCGCATCGGGTGTGCTTGCGCCAGATCGCTGCTGATTTCATTCCAGGTGCGCTGTTGCGCGGCGGTGAGCGCGAATGGCAGCGAGGCCAGGAAAGCAGCGGTCAGGCGATGGTGAGCAGGCAAGGGCTGCGTGGTCAATCGGCGACGTTGTGCGCGGGCAGCGGCCAGCGACAATTGCTGCGCCAGCAGTTCGTCGAATGCAAGGCGCTGCCAGGCTGGATGCTGGTGCGATTCGAGTTCAGTCAGCGCGGTGCTTTTGGGCGGCTGATGCAGCCAACGGATGCTGGCATCGAGTTCGGGTAGCCTGAGCTCGGTCAGCCAATCGGCGGGCAGGGTGTCCTCGATACGCGGCTCCAGTGCGCGCGCAATCACCTTGCGCAGCGCCGCTTGTCCGAGCCCGGCGGTGGTGGGATAAACCGGCGTGAGGCCGCTTGGCAGCGGCGTGTCGTCGCCCGCTTTGACAAAGCGCGGATGCACCATCTCCAGCCCGAGAAAGCCGCCGCGCACTTCGCCGATGAAACGGAAGGTCTCGCCCACCTGAAACAGCTTGGTGTGGCTGGGATAAAAATGCAGGTAGCGGATGCCAAGTATCCCGCCGTCGGTGTCGCGCACAGACAGGGTCAACATGCGGCGCGGCCGATAGGCAATGGCGGCTTCCGTCACCGTGGCCTGCACTTGTACGGTGTCCCCCGGTAGCAAATCGCGGATCGGTGTCAGCCGGGTTTCGTCTTCCCAGCGCAGCGGAATATGCAATACCAGATCGGCGTCACGGGTAAGGCCGAGCTTGGCAAGTTTGGTCGTGAGCGCCGGACTGACGGGAAAGGAAAACGGCGAGGCCGCTTTCAATTGCGGGCTTTACCCAATAACCATCACAGCGTCGGCCTCGACCAGTGCTGCGCGGGGCAGCGCTGCGACGCCGACGGCTGCGCGTGCGGGGTAGGGCGCGGAAAAATACTGCGCCATGATTTCATTGACCTTGGGGAAGTGTGCGAGGTCGATGAGGAAGACGTTCAGCTTTACCACATCGGCCAGTGAACCGCCGGCCGCGCTGGCCACCGCCGCCAGGTTTTTGAACACCTGATGGATTTGCGCGTCGATGCCCTCCACCATTTGCATGGAGGCGGGATCGAGGCCGATCTGGCCGGACATATATACGGTGTGGTCGACGCGAACCGCCTGCGAATAGGTGCCGATGGCGGCGGGCGCGTCGGCGGTCTGGATGATGCTTTTGCTCATGCTGGATTCCGGAGGATGGGATTGTTGGGGGCGTGGTTATTGCGTAACTGCGGCGCGGCCGTCTTTCTTGCCCTTGATGCGGAAAATCCGCACCACGTCGGGCAGCACGCGCAGGCCGCGCATGACGCGCGCGAGGTGCATGCGGTTTTCGACCTGCACGGTGAAGAACAGGATGGTGTAAGGACTGCCGTCTTCTTCTTCCATCGCCACATTGCCGATGTTGGAGCCGTGCTCGGCGATCGCTGCGGCGACCTTGGCGAGTACGCCGCGCTGGTTGCCGACGACGACCTTGATCTGCACATCGAACATGCGTCCCGCTTCGGCTTCCCATTCCACATCCAGCCACTTGTCGGGATCGGCGCGGAAGGTGCGGATCGACGGGCAATCGTGAGTGTGGATGATGAGCCCGCGATCCTTGTG
>JAABQE010000139.1 GCA_011391655.1 Hydrogenophilales bacterium | reverse complement strand
CCGTGGTGCTGCCCCTGCATCCGCGCACGCGCGGCAATATCGAAAAATTCGGCCTGTCCGCCAAGCTTGAGGCGCTGCGCATCCTGCCGCCGCTGGGTTATCTCGATATGCTCGGCCTGATGCGCGATGCCAAGCTGGTGCTGACGGACTCGGGCGGCATCCAGGAAGAAACTACCGCGCTTGGCGTGCCCTGTCTCACGCTGCGTGACAACACCGAGCGCCCGATCACCCTGACCGAAGGCACCAACACGCTGGTCGGCGCCGACCCCGCTGCGATCCGGGCGGCTTTCGCGCAGGTGATGGCGAGTGGCGGTCGCGCGGGCTGCATTCCGGAATACTGGGATGGCCGCGCAGCGATGCGCATCGCGCACACACTGCAGGGCTGGCTGCCGCAACCGGCCGGCGTGAGGCGGGCGTAAATGGCTGCGATAAAAAATGCGATGTCGATCGACGTCGAAGACTATTTTCAGGTGTCAGCCTTTGCCTCGACCATCCGGCGCGAAGACTGGGACAGCATGCCGTGCCGGGTGGAGCGCAATGTTGACGTGATTCTGGGCCTGCTTAACGAGGCAGATGCCAAAGCGACCTTCTTCACCCTCGGCTGGATTGCCGAGCGTTATCCGCAAGTGGTGCGCCGCATTGTCGAGGGCGGGCATGAACTTGCCAGCCATGGCTACGGCCATCAGCGCGTGTCGGATCTGACGCCCAAGTTATTCCGGCATGACATTACCCACGCCAAGCGCATTCTCGAAGACCTCGGCGGGGTCGCCGTTCGCGGCTATCGCGCGCCTAGCTTTTCGATCAACCAGAACAACTGGTGGGCAGTCGAGGAGTTGGAACGCGCGGGCTACGTGTACAGTTCGAGTATTTATCCGGTCAAGCACGATCACTATGGCATGCCCGACGCACCGCGCTTTCCGAATTACCCTAATGGCGCAGGCGGCATACTTGAACTGCCGCCCACCACGCTGGAACTGATGGGGCGCAACCTGCCTGCGGCGGGCGGCGGCTGGTTTCGCCTGTTACCGTATTCGATGTCGCGCTGGATGCTGCAACGCGTGAATACCCAGGATCAAGCGCCGTGCATGTTCTATTTCCACCCCTGGGAAATGGATGCCGAGCAGCCGCGTCAGCCCGGCCTGTCGGCCAAAACGCGCTTCCGCCACTACGTCAATTTGCAACGTATGCCGGGCAGAATGAGAAAATTGCTGAATGATTTTGAATGGGATCGTGTCGATCGCGTATTCCTCCCCACGCTTTGAACATGCCAACTGAACCTCCTCAAGGGCACGCATCTGCAGCCGTGCCGGCCACGCCTGCGGCTGCGTTGACCATCCGTGCTGTGTCGGCAAACGACACCATGCGCTGGGACGCCTATGTGCTGACACACCCGGACGCCACGTTTTTCCATCGCATCGGCTGGAAGCGCGTGATCGAACAGGCGTTCGGCCATCGCAGCCATTTTTTGCTGGCTGAGCGCGACGGCGCAATCGTTGGTGTGCTGCCGCTGGTTGAAATCAAAAGCCGCTTGTTTGGTCACAGTCTGGGCTCGTTGCCGTTCTGTGCGTATGGCGGCATTGTTGCCGATGATGAAGCGGCCCGCCACGGACTCGATCGCGCCGCGCAGGCGCTGGCGCGCACGCTCCAAGTCGGCGCGCTCGAATACCGCAACCAGGTTGCGCAGCACGCCGACTGGCCGGCCAAAGACCTGTATGTCACGTTTAAAAAGGCCATCGAGCCTGAAACCGAAGCCAACATGAACGCGATTCCGCGCAAGCAGCGCGCGATGGTCAGGAAAGGCATCAAGGCGGGGCTCGCAGGCGAAATCGACAGCGATACCACGCGCTTCTTTCAGGCCTATTCGGCGAGCGTGCACCGGCTCGGCACGCCGGTTTTTTCGCGCAAGTTTTTCCGGCTGCTCAAGGACGAGTTCGGCGACGACTGCGAAGTGCTGACCATCATGCTCGGCGATCAGGTGATTGCCAGCGTGATGTCGTTCTATTTTCGCGACGAAGTGCTGCCGTATTACGGAGGCGGCGTCGATGCGGCGCGTGCCGTGGCGGGCAACGACTTCATGTACTGGGAACTGATGCGGCGTGCCTGCGAACGCGGCCTGAAGGTATTCGACTTTGGCCGCAGCAAGCGCGGTACCGGCTCGTTCGATTTCAAGAAGAACTGGGGCTTTGAGCCGACGCCGCTGTATTACGAATATTTTCTGGTGAACGACACCGAGGTTCCCGAGATCAATCCGCTCAACCCAAAATACCGGCTGTTCATTCAGGCCTGGAAGAAAATGCCGCTGGCGCTTGCCAATGTGATCGGTCCCCATATCGTCAAGAACCTGGGCTGATCCATGGACGGCTTGCTGTTCCTCGCGCATCGCATTCCGTTTCCGCCCAACAAGGGCGACAAGATTCGCTCGTTCCATTTGCTGCGGCATCTGAGTGCGCGCTATGCGATTCACCTCGGTGCGTTTGTGGACGATCCGGATGACTGGCAGTTTCAGGATGCGCTCAAGCCGTATTGCGCGTCGATCAAGCTGCTGTCGCTGAACCCGCGCCGCGCCAAGCTGACGAGCCTGACCGGTCTGCTGACCGGCGAAGCCTTGACGCTGCCGTATTACCGCAACCGCGAACTCAAGCAGTGGGCGGCCGGGTTGGCAGCGAGCGGGGCGGTGACGCGCGGGCTGGCGTATTCGTCGGCGATGGCGATGTTCATGCCCGCCACGCTGGCACCGCGGGTGATCGATATGGTCGATGTGGATTCCGATAAATGGACGCAATACGCATCCACCCAGCGCTGGCCGCTGTCGTGGGTGTATGCGCGCGAAGGTCGCAAGCTGGCCGGGTGGGAAGCGCGGGTGGCGCAGGATTTCGATGCCACCTTGCTGGTCTCGCATGACGAAGCCGCCCTGTTGCAGCAGCGCGTACCGCAGGCGCGTCACAAAATCGGCGCGTTCGAGAACGGCGTCGATGCCGACTATTTTTCGCCCGCGCGCGAC
>JAABQE010000138.1 GCA_011391655.1 Hydrogenophilales bacterium | reverse complement strand
GGTTAAAACACAGAGAACATCAAAATCAACAATGCCACAGTTCCAAAGGGCGCTTGAACCTGTGTGAGATGGTGGAGAGGAGGAGGATCGAACTCCCGACCTCCGCATTGCGAACGCGGCGCTCTCCCAGCTGAGCTACCCCCCCGACGCGGCAAATTATAGCGTCAGCGGCGCGATGCGAAAAGCGCGCCGATGCGTTGCGGCAGGTTGGGAGTCAGGCGGGCGGCCAACCAGCCGAGCAGCATGCCGCTGCTATTGGCCAGCACGTCGAGCGCGTCGGTCTGGCGGTTGGGGGTAAAGCCTTGCAGCCATTCGATGACGATACCGAACAACACCACCGCAATGGCGAGCCGCCAGCGTTTTTGCAGGATGAGCTGCGCCCACCAGAACATCAGTACGGCGTAACCCGTCAGGTGGACGATCTTGTCGGCATGTTCGACGCCTTCCTTGAACGGCGGCGGCATCAGCGAGACGAACAACGTGATGAACACCCCCAGCCAGGCACATGCCCACCACAGACGCTGGATCATGTCTGGCGCTACTTTGATTGATTTGATTGACGGTGCGCCCAGCGCAGCATCATGACGCCGGCGACGATCATCGGCAGTGACAGCCATTGCCCCATGCTCAAACCCAGCCCCAGCAAGCCGAGAAAACTGTCGGGTTCGCGGGCAAATTCGGCGAGGAAACGGAAGCTGCCGTAGCCAATCAGGAACACGCCGGAGATCGCGCCGACCGGGCGCGGCCTGCAGGAATACAGCCACAGGATGACGAAAAACAGCAGGCCTTCTCCGGCGAACTGATACAGCTGCGAAGGATGGCGCACGATGCCGTCCGCCGCCTGCGGAAACACCATGCCCCACGGCAGATCGGTGGCGCGTCCCCACAGTTCGCCGTTGATGAAGTTGCCGAGCCGCCCGGCGGCCAGCCCCAGCGGCACCAGCGGCGCAATGAAATCGGTGACGGCGAGCCAGCGCAGTTTGTGGCGATGCGCGAACAGCGCCATGGCGAGGATCACGCCAAGAAAGCCGCCGTGAAAGCTCATGCCGCCTTCCCACACTTTGAGGATGTTGAGCGGATGCTCCAGATACTCCATTGGCTTGTAGAACAGCACGTAGCCGAGCCGCCCGCCGCCGATGACGCCAAGCACACCGTAGAACAACACGTCGTCGAGCATGCTTGCGTTCCACCCCGACCAAGGCCGGTGGGCAATACACCAGCGTCCAAGCAGAATGACCTGCGCAAACGCGATGAGATACATCAGGCCGTACCAGTGGATGGCAACGGGGCCAAGCTGCAGGGCGACGGGATCGAATTGCGGGTGAACGAGCATGAGGTGTCCGGGTTGGGGCTGCGCGGGTAAAATGTGCGGCTGATTATAGATTGCCTGAGTGACTACCATGCCTGACTACCGTTCCTGGACGACTACCCGTGGCCGCAACATGGCCGGTGCCCGTGCGCTGTGGCGCGCCACCGGCATGAAGGATGGCGACTTCAACAAGCCGATCATCGCGATTGCCAACTCGTTCACCCAGTTCGTTCCCGGCCATGTGCACCTGAAGGACATGGGGCAACTGGTGGCGCGCGAAATCGAGGCGGCGGGCGGCGTGGCCAAGGAATTCAACACCATCGCGGTCGATGACGGCATCGCGATGGGCCACGGCGGCATGCTGTATTCGCTGCCGTCGCGCGACCTGATCGCCGACAGCGTCGAATACATGGTGAACGCGCATTGCGCCGACGCGCTGGTGTGCATTTCCAACTGCGACAAGATCACGCCGGGAATGCTGAATGCCGCGCTGCGCCTGAACATCCCGACCATTTTCGTCTCGGGCGGGCCGATGGAAGCGGGCAAGGTCATCTGGGAAAGCAAGACCATCAAGCTCGATCTGGTTGACGCGATGGTGTCGGCCGCCGACGCCAAAATCAGCGACGCCAAGGTGAACCAGCTCGAACGCTCAGCCTGCCCCACCTGCGGTTCGTGCTCGGGCATGTTCACCGCCAACTCGATGAACTGCCTGACCGAGGCACTCGGGCTTTCACTCCCCGGCAACGGTTCGATGCTCGCCACCCACGCCGACCGCAAGAACCTGTTCCTCGCCGCTGGCCGCCTGATCGTGAAAAACGCGCGGCGCTATTACGAAGAGAATGATTACTCCGTGCTGCCACGCGCGATTGCCAGTTTCGATGCGTTTGAGAACGCGATCGCACTCGATATTGCGATGGGCGGTTCAACCAACACCGTGCTGCACCTGCTCGCCGCCGCACACGAAGCGGGCGTCGATTTCACGATGAAGGACATCGATCGCATGAGCCGCCGCGTGCCGCATCTGTCCAAAGTCGCGCCGTCGATCCAGACCTATCACATGGAGGATGTGCACCGCGCCGGTGGCGTGATGGCGATTCTGGGTGAGCTCGAACGCGGCGGACTGGTGCATCGCGACTTGCCGACCGTGCTGTGCAAAACGCTGGGCGAGCAGATCGACACCTACGACATCCGCCGCACCACCAACCCGGACGTCAAGGAATACTTCCGCGCCGCGCCCGGCGGCGTGCCGACGCAGACCGCGTTTTCGCAGAACAAGCGCTTCGCCAAACTCGATGACGACCGCGTCAACGGCTGCATTCACGACCTCGAGCACGCCTACTCGAAAGACGGCGGCCTGGCCGTGCTGTACGGCAATCTGGCGCTCGACGGCTGCATCGTCAAGACCGCCGGCGTCGACGAAAGCATCTGGACGTTCTCCGGCCCGGCGCGCGTGTTCGAATCGCAGGACGCGGCGGTGGAAGCCATCCTTGCCGACAAGATCGTCGCCGGCGATGTGGTGGTGATCCGCTACGAAGGCCCACGCGGCGGCCCCGGCATGCAGGAAATGCTCTACCCCACCTCGTATCTGAAATCGAAAGACCTCGGCAAGGTCTGTGCGCTGGTCACCGACGGCCGCTTCTCGGGCGGCACCTCGGGCTTGAGCATCGGCCATGCCAGCCCCGAAGCCGCTGAGGGCGGCACCATC
>JAABQE010000137.1 GCA_011391655.1 Hydrogenophilales bacterium | reverse complement strand
GTCGCGATCGAGGAAGGTGAACACCGTGTCGAGGTGCATCGTTGCGCGACGCTTCGGCATCTGGCAAGCGATCACGCGCGTCGCGGCGCCGTTCTTGAAGAGTTCGCGTGCCACTTGAACCACCGCCTGACGGGTCGTGCGTTCGCCCATGCCGATCAGCACCGCCCCTTTGCCAATGGGCATGACATCGCCGCCCTCCATCGAGGCGCCCGCGAAATTCTCGTCGGAATCGCCCCACCAGATGCGGAAGTCACCCCCCGCGAACAGCGGGTTGAACTTGTAGACAGTGCGCTGCAGCAGGGTCTCCGGCTTGCGCGCGGGCCAGAACATCGGGTTGCAGATGACACCGTTGTAGACCCAGCTGGAGGGGTCGCGCTGGAACAGCGTGTTCGGGATCGGCGGCAGGATGAACTTCGTGTCGCCGAAGGCCTCGATCAGACAGTTCTGATTGGGTGCCTCCGGCAGGTCGGCGTTCGTGATGCCGCCGATTAGGTGCTCGGCGAGCTGCTGGGATGGCATCTCGTCGAGCCAGGGGCGGATCGCGTCGGCCGTGAGCGGGCCTACGGCATTCGCCGTGATCAGGCGATCAAGCGCAAACCGGCGTCCCTCCGGCACGTCGAGCGCCTGCGCCAGCATGTCGTGGAGGTCGAGCACCTCGACGCCGCGCTCCTGCATCTTGAGCACGAAGTCGTAATGGTCTTTTTGCGCCTCGTGCACCCAGATGACATCGTCAAACAGCAGGTCGTGGCAGTTTCCCGGCGTCAGGCGCTGATGCGCGAGGCCCGGCCGGCACACCATGACAGTTCGCAGTTTCCCAACCTCGGAATGGACACCAAACTTGCGCATTTTCAGCCCCTCAAGTTAAAGCAGAACGATACGGTGAGTCATCGCGCCGACCTGAAATCAGCGTGCAGTTTAAAAGGCAGCAATGCTGGGTGAATAGACTCGCGCTGGACAGCAACGTTGCGCACAGCAGTAATTTAGCCTTCATGCTCATTTCCTCGTTTTTTACTCAAGGTACTGATGGATCAAGGGGGTGATCACAATGGCCACGGAATCAGTTACATGAGTTTAGCCAATCAGCAGGTTCATCATGACGCGTAGCCTCACAGCCAAGCAATACAAGCATTTAAACCAGTTCATCAACGGGTGAGGGTTCAGTTCGAATGGTTCGTGTGCAGGCGCCTGGCTTGCGACCTACCTAAGCGTCAGGAAGAGAACACCTCCCGCTGCGAGCGATAGATGCATCCAGGCTCTATGATGCAGTTTTGCCCATTTCCATGCCCGGAGCTCAAACGGAAACACACTCCCCACCCCGAGCCTTCTCGGCAGGGGTGGTCGTCGCCCGCCGTGACACCAGCGGCTGGCGGCTGCTGGTGCTGCGTGCCTATCGCTACTGGGACTTTCCAAAAGGCATGGTGGAGCCGGGAGAAACACCGCTCGAAGCGGCCATCCGCGAAACGGCGGAGGAGGCCGCGCTCAGCGATCTTGTTTTTAGGTGGGGCGAGGGCTACTGCGAGACCGCGCCCTATCGCGGCGGCAAGGTGGCGCGCTACTACCTGGCCGAAACGACGCAGAGTTCCGTCAGCCTGCCGGTTTCGCCGGAACTCGGGCGCCCTGAGCACGACGAGTGGCGATGGGTGGGATTCGATGAGGCCGGGCGGTTGCTGCCGCCGCGGCTGCAGCCCATTCTGGCCTGGGCGAGAAAGCAGCTCGAGGCATGAGTGCGGCTGGCGGGATTCCCCCTCCAGCAGCACAGAGCGTCAGCCGCTCGCGTCGCGGAACCCGACCTGCCAATGCGAACCGTCGCAGAAGGGTTTGTTTTTGGAAGCACCGCAACGGCACAGCGTGTAATGCTCGTGCGAGGCCCCCTCGCCGAATTCGACGCCCACCAGTTCGATCCCGCCTGTGACGACATAGGGGCCATCGTCCGTCACCGTCACCATCGGTGCCCGGTCCTGATCCCGTGACTCGACGTTCGCGATGGAGTAACTCAGCGCACCCGAAGGACACCGCCGCACGGTTTCGATGATGTTGTCGGCACTTGCTCCATCCGGGTCGATCCACGGTTCATGGTGCATCCTGAACACAGACTCCAGCCCCCCAGTGCAGAAACCGGCATGCGAGCAGATGGCGCGGTTGTCGTGAATGGTGATGTGTTTGCCCACGTAGTCCACGCGACGGTTATGACTCCGGTCGGCGAGGTTCTGATCGGTGAAGCCGTTTGTTCCATGCGTGCCATCGCAAAACGGCTTGTTCTTCGAGCCGCCGCAGCGGCACAAGGCCACCCCCCGTACGCTGGCGCAGGGCTCGCCGTTGGCGCGGCGCAGATTGGGAACCACGGCTGGCGTCAGGTCGTTCAACAGGTAATAAGGGCCGTTGGGCAGGCAAGCAATTTTGGGTTTTTGCTGGTTATCGCTCATGTTTCCGCTCCCTAACTGGGTCGTCGATCGGCTCGCCGGGAGCCTGTGCTGGGCAGGGCCTGGTCTTGCTCGAGGTCTGCCGGTTCCCGGAAGAATGGGGGCAGTTTGGTCTGCCCCGATGGGTTTTACTTCTTGTAGCGTGAATGGTTTTATAGCACGCACGCAGCGTGCGTCGAAGTGGCTCCTTTGATGGGTCGCTGCTAGGCGCCTGCGCGTCGCGCGGTCATCAGGAACACCGGGTAGTTCCGTGTCCCGGCCTCGGATTCCTTGGTGATGCTGAACACGGTCTGGAACTGCACGTCGGAAAACCCTGCCTGTGTGGCGCGCAGGCTCAGGTCGCCGCGGTCGAAACCAGGGTGCACGTCGACCTCCGGGCCGTGAAAGGAACCATCCTCCTGGTCCAGGTCGGCGATGCACAGCGTGCCGCCGGGCTGCAGCAGGTCGTGGAAGATGCGCAGAATATGGTCGGTGTCGGGCACGTGGTGCAGCGTCATCGCGCTGACGATCAGGTCGAAGCGCTGCGCCGGGGGCGGGTCGATGAGCAGATCCAGCTTCACCGGCGTCATGTTGGTCACGCCTTGCGCGGCAATTTTTTCGGCCACCACATCGAGC
>JAABQE010000136.1 GCA_011391655.1 Hydrogenophilales bacterium | reverse complement strand
GCAGTTGCCGCTGGTTCGGTATTGGCCATGCGCTTCACATAGCCACCGGCGGCACACACGGCATCACGCGCCATCAGGTCCAGGTGGATCGGTTTATGCCGCTGGATACCACCGACCAGCGCGGGTAAGCGGTCACCCAGCAATCCACGGACGATGGCCCGGCGGATCGGCGAGTGGGCCACATAGATCGCGCCGTCCGGGCCGGCCGCACTGGCGGCAATCGACTCTTCGCGGCCTTCGGCAAACCAGCGCAACTCGCCGCTTTCACGATCAAGCAGGGCCATGCCGAATTTCGACAGCAAGGGTTTGTCGCGGAACTGGCGACCCGCACCGACACTGATCAGAATGCCGTTGGCGGTGATGGTCGGGGTCAGGGCATTGGCATTGTCGAAACCGGGGTAGGCGTCCAGCTTGGCGCGCCAGACCTCTTCGGCGTGCGTATCCATATCCCGCAACTTGATCACGTCCTCTGCGGTGACCACATACATTTCACCGCCCTCGACCGAGACCGCCACCGAGGCTGCGACCTGCAGGCCGACATTGATCCGCCAGAGTTCCTGCAAGCGCGGGTTCAGTGCGATGACATTGCTATTTTCGTCGGACACCACCACCCGCGCGCCATCGGCACGCACGGTGGGGGAAGAGCCGGTACTGCCATCGAAGTAGTAGTGATCGGCAATCGCCAGCTGATAGCCATCAGCCGGATTACCCCTGAGCTGCAGGCGATACAGCGCACCATTGTGCGAGACCCCGTCGGCAGCGCCATCCTGTTCGTCCGGCGCCGTGGCGGCGATGAAGATGCTGCCGCTGTTGGGATCCACCGCATAGGTGTTGGCCACATTGACGCCATTGCCGAAGATCACGTCCAGCACCGAAGTGAACAGCCCCAGGCCATCGGGGGTTATGCCGAAGGTGGCATTGGTTTCGGCATTGGCTCTGTCCATCAGCCAGCGGGCGATGCGCCCTTCACGCACCGGCGCCGGGGCGCCCGGCAATTTGAACGGTTCCTTCAGCAAGGGTTTACCCGTGCGGCGATCAAGTGCCGCCACCCAACCATCCATGCTGACCAGCAGTAGCGCGTCGGCCTGCGGCTGGTAGTTCATGCCCCAGATATGGGTTTGCGAGCGCTTGCCCGGCTGCCGCTCAGGCAAGGTCAGACCGGTCGGCACCTGCCAGACGACAGAGCCGTCATGACGCAACGCCATCGCCGTTTCATAGGTGCTGTGATAGATCAGCTGCTCGCCGGGCACCTCGGGGTTGTTCAGGATCAGCGGTGAGCCGTTGCCCGCGCCAGTCCCCGGCTTACTCCACAGACGCTTGCCGGTAGCCGTATCCAGCGCCACCAGCGAGACATCTTCGCGCGCATTGGTGGGCGAAAAATACAGCTGGCCGCGATTGTCGAAGGTCGGCGCTTCGGGCAGATACAGCGCGGTTTCCGCCAGCCAGTCGGCCTCGAATGCCGGCGCCAGCACCGACCACAATTCGTCGGTGTTGGCCGTATCGACATGCATGGTGTGCATGCTGTCCGGCAGTGGCAGCACGTCACTGACCTGTGCATGGGCCTTGCGCGCGCCCTCGGGCTGCCAGGATGGAGCCGCTGGCAAGTCAAAGCTGCGCGGCTGTGGCACCCGCACCAACCATTGCCAGGCGATGACACCGGCAAGGATTACGCAGACCGTCAGCACAGCCAGCACGCGTTTGAAGTTCATCTTGACCTCGGTGCACCTCAGGCGCTGCGCAGATTGTCTTTATCGATTTGCATCAGCGAGGCAGTGGAAGCCAGTGCCGAGTCATAGTGGCTGTTGGCACGCGGCAGCAGACGGGCGAAGTAAAACGCCGCCGTGTCGATTTTCGCCTGATAGAACTCCGCCGACTCCGAACCGCTGCCGGATGCCAGCAGCTCGCTGGCCTTGATCGCCTGCATCAGCCAGAAATGCGCCATCATGCAGAAGCCCGAGTACATCAGAAAATCGTAACTGGCTGCACCGACCTGCTCACGATCACGCGCCGAGCGCAGCATCAGGCGGGTGGTCAGCAGATTCCACTGCCCGGCACGGAACAGCAGGCTGCGCGCCATCGAACCCAGTGGGCCCCGACTGAACAGGTGCGGCTTGGCCAGACTCAGCATAGTGGCGGAGAAGTCGCGCACACACTTGCCCTTGGTGCCCAGCAACACCTTGCGTCCGAGCAGATCAAGCGCCTGAATGCCGGTGGTGCCTTCGTACAAGGTGGAGATCCGCGCATCACGCACGATCTGCTCCATGCCGTGATCCTGAATGTAGCCATGCCCGCCAAATACCTGCATACCCAGGTTGGCCGCTTCCAGGCCCATCTCGGTAATGAACCCCTTGAGGATTGGCGTAAAGAAACCCAGCTCGCTGTCATAGGCTTCGTACTGCTTCTGATCACCGGCCAGCACCGCACTGAACATCTTGTCGGCGAGTTGCGCAGCGCTGTAGATCATCGCGCGGCCACCCTCGGCAATGGCTTTCTGGGTGAGCAACATGCGGCGCACGTCCGGGTGCCAGACCAATGCATCGGCGACCTGATCGGGCTCTTTCTTGCCGGACAGGGCGCGCATCGAACGGCGCTCCAGCGCGTAGGGCATGGCGCCCTGAAACGACAGTTCTGCATGGCACACGCCCTGAATGGCCGTGCCGATGCGCGCCGTGTTCATGAAGGTGAACATCGCCTCCAATCCCTTGTTCGGCTCACTGAGCATGTAGCCGGTAGCGCCATCGAAATTCAGCGTTGCGGTGGCGGATGCTCGGATGCCCATCTTGTGTTCAATCGCGCCACAGTTGACCGGGTTGCGCTCGCCCATTGAATGATCGGCATTCAGATTGAACTTGGGTACCACGAACAGCGATATGCCGCGGGTGCCGGCGGGGGCATCGGGAAGACGCGCCAGCACGATATGAATGATGTTCTCGGCCAGATCATGTTCACCGGCCGAAATGAAAATCTTGGTGCCGGTCAACCGGTAACTGCCGTCGGCCTGAGGCTCGGCGCGGGTTTTCACCTGCGCCAGATCGGT
>JAABQE010000135.1 GCA_011391655.1 Hydrogenophilales bacterium | reverse complement strand
CCGATATCCAGAAAATCGTCCACGACGCCGGCGGCCTGCTGTATTACGACGGCGCAAATCTGAATGCGATTCTCGGCAAGGTGCGTCCCGGCGACATGGGCTTCGATGTCATCCACATGAATTTGCACAAGACCTTTTCCACCCCGCACGGCGGCGGCGGACCGGGTGCGGGTCCGGTGGGTGTGGCGGAGCGGCTGCTGCCTTTCATGCCGATTCCGCTGGTGCTGAATGACAATGGTTTGTACCGGCTGGCGACCGAGCTGGATCTGCCGCAGTCGATCGGCCGCCTGTCGGCCAACATGGGCAATGCGGGCGTACTGATGCGCGCCTATATTTACGCGCGCCTGCTGGGTGGCGAAGGCATGCACCGGGTCGCCGAATACGCCACGCTCAACGCCAATTACTTGATGGCGGAATTACGCAAGGCTGGCTTCGAGCTGGCCTTCCCCGAGCGCCGCGCCAGCCATGAGTTCATCGTCACGCTGAAGAAGCTGAAAGACGCCACCGGCGTGTCGGCGATGGACTTCGCCAAGCGACTGCTCGATTACGGCTATCACGCGCCCACTACCTACTTTCCGCTGCTGGTGCCGGAATGCCTGTTGATCGAGCCGACCGAAACCGAGAGCCGCGAGACGCTCGATGGCTTCATCGAGGCCATGAAAACCATCAAGCACGAAGCTGAAACCAGCCCCGATCTGGTGAAAGGTGCGCCCTACAGCTTGCCGGTGCGGCGGCTCGACGACGTCAAGGCGGCGCGCGAACTCGACCTGGCGTATAAACCTGCGGAATGAGTGGGCCGATCAGCCCCTACAAAGGCAAAACGGGTTTGCGGCGTTTATTCAATGCCGTCGGCTACACCTGGGACGGATTGCGTGCCGCATTCAGGCACGAGGACGCGTTCCGCCAGGAAGTGTTCCTGGCGCTGCTGCTGATTCCGCTGGCTTGGTATCTGGGCAAAACCGGGATCGAGCGGGCGCTGATGATCGCCGCCGTGCTGGGCGTGCTGATAGTCGAGTTGCTGAATTCGGCGCTTGAGGCCGCGGTGGACCGCATTTCGCTGGAACACCATTTGCTCATCAAACGTGCCAAGGATATGGGCAGTGCCGCTGTCATGATCGCGCTGGTCAACGTGGTGGTCGTGTGGGCCTTGGCCTTGTTGGGGTAAACTCAGCCGTGTTCAACCAAAAAATCATGCCAATATGGGGGCACAGCCTCAAGTTGTGGGCTATATCAGCCGGAATACATGATGGTGCTGCCTAACCTTGTGATTGTGTGAATTTCAAATCCGTCTGCCTCCTGCTGAGTAGTCTGTTTCACGCCGGTTTCGCTGCTGCCTTGGGGCTGGGTGATATCAGTGTGCGCTCACATCTGGGGCAGCCGCTGCATGTTGTCGTCACCCTGATTGATGCCACGCCCGCGATCACGCCGGACTGTCTCAGTCTGGCAAGCAGTCCGGGCAGTTTTGCGCCCCTGCCGCCCGCCCAGTTGAGTGTTGAACAGGCTGGCAACCAGACGCTGTTACACATTCGCACGGCTCAGGGCGTGAACGACCCGGTGACGCAGTTTGTGCTGATGTCCGACTGCGAGGCGCATCAGCAACGGGAGTATGCGGTGCTGCTCGACCCGCCCGTGCTGGTGGAAACGGCTAGCGGCCGGGATATTCCCAGCGCAGAGCTTCCAGCGGTGTCAGCGCCGGTTGCTTCGGTTGCACCTGAGCACCGCCGCCCCGCGTCTGTCCGGCGCGCCTCTCGGGCAGTTGCCCCTGCGACAGCCATCGGTTCACGCGTACCCGCGAGGCAGTCGGTGCAAACCGCGCGGGAAACGAAACCGCGCCTGGTATTGTCGGGCAAGCGTGTGGGCGTCAACGATCCATTGGCGCTGCGTCTCGACACCACCCTGCCTGATATGGGTCAGCCGCGTGCCGCGTCCCTTAACCCCACCGATCTGTCCGACGACAATACGGCACTCAACCATAAGCTGGCCTATCTGGAAGCGCAGTTGCTGGCGTTACAGCAGCGCAATGCCAAGCTGGCCAGTTCACGTGCGGCCACACCCACCGCAATGGCGCCGCCGCCTGCGAAGCGGTCCTCACAATGGCTGTTGTATCTGCTGGCCATCGGCATGCTGGTCGGGGCGGGTGCATGGGTGGTCTGGATGCGTCAGCGTCGCCATCCGGCTACTACCCATTTCAGCGACGATACATGGGTGCAGCCGGACACGCTGCCGGCGCCCCAGCCCGATGTCACGACTCCGGATCTCACGCCGCCAGACTTCCAGCGGATGCCGGAAATGTCCGCGCCCCCCAGCGAAGTGGGGACCGAGCTTAAAGAGGATATTCTGGATCAGGCCGAAGTCTTCATGGCCCATGGACACAGCGAACTCGCGATTCATTTGTTGCAGGAGCACTTGCGTGAATCACCGTCCGAATCGCCGGTGCCGTGGCTGCTGATGCTCGACCTGTTGCACCGTTCAGGCGATACCGCTGGCTATGTTACAGCCAGCGCGGAGTGCCGGCGATATTTCAATGTCAACCTTGATGGCCGCTCCTTTTTCAACGAAGGCGATAGCGGTCAAGGGCTGGAGGCTTATCCCCACTTGCTGGAGCAGTTGGTGCACGTGTGGAATACCCCGGACATCAAGGCTTTCTTTGACGAACTGGTTTTCGACAATCGCGGTGGCACCCGGGTCGGCTTTGAACCGGCGGCCTATCGCGACATCCTGCTGTTGCGCAGCATTGCCCACGACACCACGGGCGGCACGGAAGCCTGAGTAACCGGCCTGGTCAAACCGAGCCAACTGAAGCGGGTGACTCGAGCGGTTGCTCCGCTCCGGATTGGCCGAACTCAACAATCTCAATACTGCACAACCGCCGGATCCAGGCTGCGCCACAGATACCAGGTGGCAACGGTACGCCAGGGTGCGTGACGTTCGCCGAGCGTTCGCAGGATTGTCGGGGTGGGACGCTCGCCGTTGAGATAGTGCAATGCGACCGCCTTTTGCAGCCCGATGTCGTCAACCGGCCAGATGTCGGGGCGATG
>JAABQE010000134.1 GCA_011391655.1 Hydrogenophilales bacterium | reverse complement strand
TGATGGCGGTGAGTCCGGTGTTGGTGGCGCGCAGCACCATGCGGCCGGTTTCCAGCGCGCGCATTTGCGACATCTGCGCATGTTGCCAGGGCGCGAACGAATCACCGAACCAGGCCAGATTGCTGACGTTCACCAGTACTGTTGCTGCGGGCAACTGGCGGATGATTTCCTCGCCAAAGGCATCTTCGTAACAAATGTTGACCGCCACCTGCTGGCCGCCGATGGCGAGCGGACGCTGGTCAGGCGTGCCGCGCGCGAAGTCGGATAACGGGATATGCAGAACCGTGATTACCCAGCCCCACACAGCTTTCAACGGAATGTATTCGCCAAACGGCACCAGATGCGTCTTGTGATAACGCTGGCTGGCAGTGCTGCCGAGGCTGATGACGCTGTTGTAGTACGCGCCATCCGGTGAGCCGGTCGGCAAGCCGGCCAGGATGTCGCCGCCATTTTGGGTTCCGATGGCGGTCAGCCGGGCGCGAACCGCATCGGGCAGCGCCGATTCAAACAGCGGCAGGGCGGTTTCCGGCAACACGATGAGTTGCGCGGGGGAGGCTGCAGCCATGCGGGTGTAGTTTTCCAGCGTGGCGAGAATTCTGTCGGCCTGCCATTTCATGTCTTGTGGGACATTGCCCTGCAGCAGCGCAACGGACGTGGGTGCGCCAATGGGCGTGGTCCAGGCGACGCCGCGCAAGGCCTGGCCGCCGACGCCCAGCGCCAGGATGGCGGTGATGGCCCAGACGCGCAGCGCCGGCCGGTGGTTCGGGGTGAGGCTCCATGCCAGCAGCGCGGCAATCAAGGCCATGACAAACGACACGCCATATACCCCAAGCACCGGCGCATAGCCGGCCAGCGGGCTGGCAGGGACTTGTGAATAGCCCAGATTGAGCCAGGGAAAGCCGGTCAGCACCCAGCCGCGCACCCATTCCAAGAGTGCCCACAAGAGCGGCAGCCCCAGCAGCAGTTTGAGTGAAGGACTCAGCGTCCAGCGTTTATGCCCTTCAGGGTACGCCTGCAGCGCGCCGACCAGTGCGGGATACAGCGCCAGCACGCTGCAAAACAACAGCGTCGCCAGCCCCGCCAGCCCCATCGACATGCCGCCATACACCGACAGGCTGATGTAAATCCAGCTGACCCCGGTCAGGAAAAATCCCAGTCCCCAGGCGAACCCGACCACGAATCCGGCGCGCCGTGTCGACACGCGCATCAGCAAGCCGAACAGCAGCGCCAGACTCAACAGCGGCAGGGGCCACAGATTGAGCGGGGCAAAGCCGCCGACGGCGAGTGCGCCGGCAAGCAGGCTGACAAGGGGCAACAGGCAGGACACGCAGCGCATGGCGGAGAATTTATCCGCCATGGATGGGGTGCGGTCGATCAGTGACCCGAATCAAAATCGAGATGGCCGTCGATCAGGGTGTAGCGCACCCGGCCTTGCATCGGATGATTGAGGAAGGGCGTGTTGTTGCTCTGGCTGAAGAGTGTTTTGGAGGTCACGATCCAGTCGGCGTGTTCGTCGAACACGCAAATATCGGCGCAACTGCCGACCGACAGATTGCCGCCCGGCACGCCCAGAATTTGGGCAGGTTTCCACGAAATCAGGTCGAGCGCCCGGGTCAGCGGCACGCCCATTTCACGCGCCCATTTCAGCGTCAGCGGCAACAGCAGTTCGACACCGGATGCCCCGGGTGCGGATTCGCCGAAGGGCACCTGTTTTTCGTTTTCGTCGACCGGTGTGTGGTCGGAGCACAGCGCGTCGATGGAGCCGTCGCGCAGCGCTTCGCGGATGGCATCGCGGTCGCGCAGGCTGCGTAAAGGGGGGGTCAGGTGCAGATTCGAATCGAAGCTGACGAGATCGTTTTCCGACAGGTGCAGGTGGGTGGCGGCTACATCGCAGCTGATCGCCAGCCCCTGCGCCTTGGCCGCGCGCACCATCGCAATGCCGTCACGCGTGGACAGGCGCATCACATGGACGCGGGCACCGGTTTCGCGCGCCAGTTGCAAAATGGTGGCCAGCGCGACCGTTTCGGCCAGCGCGGGAATGCCGGGCAAGCCGAGGCGCGAGGCGACCGCGCCGTCATGCGCCACGCCACCGTGCGCCAGCGACACATCCTGCGGCCGCAACCACAGGCTGAAACCAAAGGTGGCCGCGTATTCCATCGCGCGCAGCAGCACATTGGTGTCCGCCATCGGGGCGTCGGCCTGGGTGAAGGCGCGGCAGCCGGCTTCCGTTAGTTCGGCCATTTCGGTGATCAGGGTGCCGCTGAGTTTTTGCGTCAGCGCGCCCAGTGGGTAGACACGCGGACCGGGCAGATTCTTGGCGCGGAATTTCAGCATTTCTACCAGGCCGGGCTCGTCCAGCGGTGGGTCGGTATCAGGCGGGCAGGCAAGCGACGTGATGCCTCCGGCGGCGGCGGCGAGCATTTCCGATTCGAGCGTGGCCCTGTATTCGTAGCCCGGTTCGCGCAGCCGCACCGACAGATCAATCAGGCCGGGGCAGACGATCAGGCCGCTGGCGTCGAGGGTGCGATTGGCGTGAAAGTCGGCCGGTGGCTGGCCAATGGCGATGATTTTGCCCGCGGCGATAAAGAGGTCGGTGACTTCGTCACGTGCATTCATCGGGTCGATCACGCGCCCGTTCTGGATATGGATTTTCATGCAGCACCCCCGGTCAGCAGCGCCATCACCGCCATTCGCACGGCGATGCCGTAGGTTACCTGCGGCAGAATCACAGACTGCGGGCCGTCGGCCACGGCCGAGTCGATTTCGACGCCGCGATTCATCGGGCCGGGGTGCATCACGATGGCATCCGGTTTGGCCAGCGCGAGCTTTTCCGGGGTCAGGCCAAAGAACTTGAAATATTCTTGCGCGGACGGCAGCCGCGCACTCTTCATCCGCTCGTTTTGCAGGCGCAGCATGATGACGACGTCGCAGTCCTTGAGGCCGGCTTCCATATCGTAGAAGACCTTGACCCCCATCTGCTCGATGCCGGTCGGCAGCAGGGTTTTCGGTCCGATCACGCGCACCTCGGGCACGCCCAGCGTGGTCAGCGCGTGGATCTGCGAGCGGGCGAC
>JAABQE010000133.1 GCA_011391655.1 Hydrogenophilales bacterium | reverse complement strand
AATTCGACGACCGAGGCGATCGAGTTGACCGAGTGTGCCAAGCGTGCCGGTGCGCAGGCCGGGCTGTCGGTGGTGCCGTACTACAACAAACCGACCCAGGAAGGTCTCTATCAGCACTACAAGAAAATCGCCGAAGCGGTCGATTTGCCGCTGATTCTGTACAACGTGCCTGGGCGCACGGTAGCGGATTTGTCGAATGAAACGGCTTTGCGTCTGGCTGGCGTGCCCGGCATCGTCGGCTTGAAAGACGCGACTGGCAGCATGGAACGCGCAGGCGATTTTTTGCGTCAGGCACCAAAAGACTTTGCGCTATACAGCGGCGACGACGCTTCGGCGATGCCGTTCATGCTGCTGGGGGGGCATGGCGTGATTTCGGTGACGGCCAACGTTGCGCCGAAGCTGATGCACGAGATGTGCGTGGCAGCATTCGAGGGGAACCTGCCGCGGGCGCGTGAACTCAATAACGCATTGCTGCCGTTGCATAACAAGTTGTTTGTTGAGGCCAATCCGATTCCGGTCAAATGGGCCTGTGCCGAGTTGGGCCTGATTCCGTCCGGATTGCGTTTGCCGTTGACCCCGTTGTCTGCCGGACTGCATGACACCTTGCGTAGCGCGATGCGCCACGCACATTTGATCTAGCGTAGCGCGTGCGCCACGCAAACTTAACCTGCCGTAGTGCGATGCGCTCGCAGGCCTGCTTCGAGAATTTGCTTTAGGATCCTTTATGCGTTTACTGCCTTTGTTTGTTTTAGTTACGTTGGCCGCGACGGGTTGCAGCGGCATCGAATCGAAAAAAATCGATTACAAGGCCGCCCAAAAGTTGCCGACGCTGGCTGTGCCGCCCGACCTCACCGCGCCCACGGGAGATAACCGCTACGCGATTCCCGATACCCAGGGCGGCACCGCAACGCTGTCGAGCTACAGTCAGGAACGCAAGACCACGCCGGTTGCTTCAACCGCGCTGTTGCCCGAGCAGGACAAGGTACGCATCGAGCGTGCGGGCACCCAGCGTTGGCTGGTCGTGCAGGCGACGCCGCAGCAGGTCTGGCCAGTGGTGAAAGACTTCTGGCAGGAAACCGGTTTCATCATCAATCTGGAATCCCCTGAAACTGGCGTGATTGAAACCGACTGGGCGGAAAACCGGGCCAAAATTCCGCAGGACGGCATTCGCAACCTGCTGGGCAAGGTGATCGACAGTGCCTATTCCACCGCCGAGCGCGATAAATACCGCACCCGCATTGAAGCAAGTGCCGGCGCAGTGGGTTTGCCCAGTACTGAAATCTACATCAGCCATCGCGGCATGATGGAAATCTACACCACCGAGGGCAGGGATCAGACCAAGTGGCAGCCGCGCCCGGCCGACCCTGAACTCGAAGCCGAGATGCTGCGGCGATTGATGGTGCGCTTCGGGGTAGAGGAGAAGCAGGCCGAGACGCTGCTGGCCAAGCAGCAGACACCGGAGCAGGCACGCATCGTCAAGCAAGCCAATGGATCGGGATCGGCGCTGGAAATGGATGAAAGCTTCGACCGTGCCTGGCGTCGCGTCGGTCTCGCTCTGGATCGCGTGGGCTTTGCGGTGGAAGACCGCGACCGTGCCAAGGGCGTGTATTTCGTCCGCTATATCGACCCGGAAATTGACAACGCCAGCAAGAAAGATGAAGGCTTTTTTGCCAGCATGGCTTTCTGGAACAGCAAGAAGGAACAGTCGTCGCCGCAACTGCAGATTGTAGTGAGCGAGACAGGCGCGACGAGCCGGGTGACGGTGACGGCCGCCGAGGGCCAGACGGTCGATGCCAACACGCAAAACCGCATCATCAATTTTCTGTACAAAGAGTTGAAGTGAGGCGGCATCGGACGGAGACACGGAATCCGGCGTGATGCGGTTCGCCAGTCTCGGTAGCGGGAGCGAAGGCAACGGCCTGGTGGTCGAGGCCGGCTCCACCCGGGTGCTGATGGATTGTGGTTTTGGCCTGGCCGACAGCATTGCGCGCCTGGCACGGCTTAAGCTGGAGGTGTCTGATTTGGCCGGCATCGTGGTGACCCATGAGCATGGCGACCATATTGGCGGCGTCGGGCGGCTGGCGCGCAAGCACAAGTTGCCTGTATGGTTGACCGCGGGCACGCTGGCGATGGCGCAGGATCTTGATGGCGTGGCGGTGCAGGTCATCGATAGCCACGCCGCGTTTGTGGTGGATGAGCTGGAAATCCAGCCGTATCCGGTGCCACACGACGCGCGCGAGCCGGTGCAGTTTGTGTTTGGCGATGGCCAGCGCAGGCTCGGGGTGTTGACCGACGTGGGATGCAGCACGCCCCACATCGAGGCGACCTTGAGCGGCGTGGATGCGCTGGTGCTGGAATGCAACCACGATGCGGCGATGCTGGAAAACGGCTCCTATCCCGCCGGGCTCAAGCGTCGTGTGGGTGGGCGCTTTGGCCATCTGGAAAATGCCCAGTCAGCCGCTTTGCTGCAAAAGTTGCGCCACGACAAACTGCAATGCGTGATGGCGGCGCACGTTTCACGCAAGAACAACACGGACGCCTTGGCACAGCGTGCGCTGGCCCAGGTGCTCAACTGTGCCGACGAAGAGGTCCGTGTGGCCTGCCAAACGGCGGGCTTTGACTGGATCTGTATTTAACTGCCCGGGAACGATCCTGACTGGAATTTGCTTGAATTAGCCCGAATTTGCTGGAATTGACTGAAATTTAACTGGATGGACTTTGACCACTTTTGCTGAACTGGGGCTCGCGCCCGACATCCTGCGTGCCCTCGACGACATGGGCTACGCCACGCCAACGCCGATTCAGGAGCAGGTGATTCCGCTTGCGCTGCAGGGCGGCGATATTCTTGGCGCTGCACAAACCGGCACCGGCAAAACGGCCGCCTTTGCGCTGCCGTTGCTGCAGCGCCTGCTGCCGTTTGCCAACACCGGCACTTCACCCGCCAAACATCCGATTCGCGCACTGATTCTCACCCCCACGCGCGAGCTCGCGATCCAGGTCGAAGAAAGCGTCAAGGCGTATTGCAAACATATCCCGCTGCGCTCGCTGGTGGTGTACGGCGGGGTCAGCATCAATACGCAGATTCCGATCCTGAAAACCGGCGTCGAGATTCTGGTCGCTACCCCCGGCCGCTTGCTCGATCACGTGCAGAACAAGACGCTGATGTTGAACCAGGTCAACACGCTGGTGCTCGATGAGGCCGACCGCATGCTCGACATGGGCTTCATGCCCGACTTGAAGCGCATCGTGGCGCTGTTGCCGGAGCAACGCGTCAACATGATGTTCTCGGCCACTTTCCCGGAAGAAATCCGCAAGCTTGCCGACAGCATTCTTAATAATCCGACCTTTATCGAAGTGGCGCGCAACACGACAGCAGTGAACGTTACCCAGGTGGTGCACCCGGTGCACCACGAGCGCAAACGGCAACTGCTGACGCATCTGATCAAAACACGCGACCTCAAACAGGTATTGGTGTTCACCGGCACCAAGCTGGGCTGCAACCGTCTGGCCAATGAGCTCAACAAGCTTGGCCTGCATGCTGACGCCATTCATGGTGACAAAACCCAGCAGGAACGCATCAAGGCGCTCGATGCGTTCAAGGCGGGCACGCTGCGCGTGCTGGTTGCCACCGACGTCGCTGCGCGCGGGATCGACATCGAAGCGCTGCCATTCGTGGTGAATTATGATCTGCCGCACAACGCGGAAGACTATGTCCACCGCATCGGCCGCACCGGCCGTGCGGGCGCCAAGGGCGAGGCGATCTCGCTGGTGAGCGAATCTGAAACGCGCTATCTGAAAGATATCGAAAAGCTGATCGGCACGCCGCTTGAGGCCACGATCGTTCCAGGTTTCGAGCCGGGCGCGGCCGATGTGCCCGCCTACCAGTCACGCCCGCCACGGCCAGAGCGTCCGGCTGAACGTCTGGTCGAGCCTCCGCTGACTCAACCTGTGGAGCGTCCAGCCGAACCCCCGGTTGAGCCCCTGATTGAACATACTCCAGAGCGCAGCGCCCCGCGCAGCCGCCCTTTTGCATCACGAGATGCGTCGCGTGATGCGCTGTTCGATTCGCCTTATGTTCCGAGTTCGCCATCGGCTACCGCGCCTGTGGCCAACCGCCCGACCTCCAAAAAACCCGTGGCCGCATTGTTCCGCAGCCCGGTCAAACCCGAATCCACTGAGCAGTGAAGGCTGGGCAATGAGCTGGGAAATCATCCTGCTGATTGGGTCTGGCGCGTTGGCCTGGTACTGGTATGTGGGGCTGAACACGCGTGAACAAGCCATTGCCGTGGGCCGCCGTGCGTGTGCCGAGGGAAAATTGCAGTTTCTCGATGATAGCGTGGCCCTGAGCCGCACCCGCTTTGCCCGCAACAGGTCGGGTCAGCTGCAATTCTTGCGCGACTACCGCTTCGAGTTTTCCGATACCGGAAACAACCGTCGCCCTGGCGTGGTTCGCATGCTGGGTGACCGCGTCGAATGGGTCAGCCTGGATGGGGAGTGGCAGGTGGGGCAGACTGCCAGCGTCACCCGATTGCCCGACTGATTAAAACGCAGCATTCATCCGCGCATCACTGCTGCTCGATCTCCAGCACCGCCAGGCTGATCTGCTTGCCGACCGCGGCATCGAAGCCGTTCCACTTCTGGTAGGCGGCAAGTTTCCTGACCACTTCAGGTTTCATTTCGAAATCGCTCTTGCCGGCGTCGTATTCCACTTTGACCGCATCGAACAGCGCCTGGAAATAATCGCGCTGCGCTTTTAGCATGGCAGGCTTGCCGGGATTGCCATGGCCGGGCACCACGACCTTGATCGGTAAAGTGAGCACGCGTTCGATAGCCTTGATGTTGCCCGTGAAGGTGCCGTCGTCCATGCGCGTGACGCGCTGGTTGAGGACGTTGTCGCCCGTGAACAGCACGCCGTTGTCGACTTCGATCATGATGTCGGTCTTGCTGTGGGCGTCGTTGGACGAGTAGACCTTGAATGTGCGGCTGCCATGCGTTGTGGTCATGCCGTCAGTTGTGGCGATGGTCGGAATTTCGGCGCGGGTGCCGTCGGTATAGCCCTGGGTCAGGCTGCTCATCAGCTTGACCCAGGATTCGGCTTCGCCCGCCTTGGCCTTGGCGATCATGTCGGGATGTGCGATCAGCACGGCTTTGGGCCAGGCTTCGAGGATGGCCTGGTTGCCGAGCCAGTGATCGCCGTGGATATGGGTGTTGTACACCGTGGTGACGGGCAGTTTGGTGGTTTTGCGGATGGCGTTCACCACCATGCGCCCGACCTGCACGCTGGAGCCGGGGTCGATGACGATGACCTGGTCACCCGCGATGATCCATGCCGGATTGTTCATGAAGCTCTGGTTTTCGACCGACGGTTCGCCCAGCGGGCCGGTGATGACCCAGGTGTCGGGTGCAACCTGCTTGGCCGGGTAGGGCTTGACGGTGTCTCCGGGGGCGGCGTGGACGCCGAAGGCGAGGCTGGCGAGGAAGAAGAGGGCGGTCAGGCGCATGGGATTCTCCGGGTGACGGTAGTGCAAGCGTAGTGCGGCTGGAGGGATGGGGCGATGGTACGAAAGGCTGGCTGCCTCCTTACCACCACTTTTCAAAAATAATCCGGCTCATCGGCACGCCCAGATCGTGCAGCAGGGTGCTCATGTCCTCGACCATGCCCTTGGGGCCGCACAGGTAATACAGGGTGTCGTCCGGCACGTCGAGCGCATGCAGCTTGATGGGGTCGATACGGCCGCTCAGTCCATGCCAGCTGGGGTCGGGCTGGGTAACGGTGATGCTCACGTGCAGGTTGCCGTGGCTGCGGGCAGCCGCCTCGAGTTCGTCGTGGAAGAGAATTTCGCGGCTGTCCGACACGCTGTAGACCAGATTCACGCCACAGGGTAATTGGGCATCGCGCACATGGCGAAAAATCGAAAGCAGCGGGGTGACACCCACGCCCCCGCCGATCAACACGATGTTGTCGCTCATCTCCGGCAGGTAGACGAACGGCCCCTGACCTTGCGTCACGGTGACCTGGTCGCCGACGCGTGCGGTTTCATGCACCCAGCGCGCCAGCGGATGGCGTGCGCTGGCTTTGATCGCCAGTTCGATTTCGCCGTGATGGATGGGCGAGGTGGTGATGGAATACCCCGCCGTGTGCGTGGCGCCATCAACGGTGATGCTCAGATCCACCCATTGCCCCGGCAAAAACCGGAAGCGCGCATCGGGGATGGTCAGATGCAGGACGCGGATGCTGGGTGTCGCGGGGGTAATCGCTGTGATGCGTGCGTCAAAAATGTGCAAGGCCTAGTCCGATGTTTGGGTGGGACGGTCGGCTTCAAACACCAGCGAAGCCGAGTTGATGCAATAGCGCGTTCCAGTGGGCGCGGGGCCATCGGGGAAGACATGGCCCAGATGCGAGCCACAGCGGCGACACAGCGCTTCGACACGCGTCATGCCGTGGCTGGAATCGGTTTTTTCGGCCACCGCATCGGCATTGATGGCCTGGTAAAAGCTCGGCCAGCCGGTGCCGGAGTCGAATTTGGTCTGGGAGGCGAATAGCGGTTCGCCGCACGCTGCGCAGCGGTATTCTCCGGCTGCGTGATTGTCCCAATAATGGCCGGTAAACGCGCGTTCGGTGCCGTGCTCGCGCAAAATGCGATATTGCTCGGGACTGAGTTCGGCGCGCCATTCGGCGTCGGTTTTGGTTTTGTCGAAGCTCATGGCGGGTCTCCTTTAAGCTGGAAGTTTACCCTCTGGCTGGCGTAGCGGGACGCTTTGCCCCTACGGCACAAGGGTTGTTCGCGGCATGGTTGACAGCGCTATCGTGTCGGGTTTATTCTTCGTTCAGGTATTAGACTTAGTCTAAAGACCATTCATCCCCCTCTGATCGCTCGGCAGGGGGATGAATATTTCAGGCTGCAAAGCATCCCGTTCAAACCATTCAATCAATGATCACTTAATCAAGGAGCTAGGGTTATGCAACTCAAAGGTTCGAAAACTGAAGACCATCTGAAGGCCGCCTTCGCTGGCGAATCACAGGCCAACCGCCGCTACCTCTACTTCGCAGCAAAAGCTGACGTGGAAGGCTTCAACGACGTTGCTTCCGTGTTCCGCTCCACCGCTGAAGGCGAAACCGGCCACGCGCACGGTCACCTGGAATATCTGGAAAAATGCGGCGATCCCGCAACCGGCTTGCCTTTCGGCCCCACCGCAGACAACCTGAAGACGGCAATCGCTGGCGAAACCCACGAGTACACCGACATGTATCCTGGCATGGCCAAGGATGCACGCAGCGAAGGTTTCGACGAAATCGCCGACTGGTTTGAGACGCTGGCCAAGGCCGAGCGCTCGCACGCCAACAAGTTCCAGAAAACTCTGGACACCCTGGGCGCTTAATTTCGCTCAAGCAAAAAGCGGGTCGAATTCGACCCGCTTTTTTTCATTCTATTGTCCTATTTATACCCAGTTTAAACAGGAGTTCGCATGAGCAGCCGCGAAGGCAGTCTTGAAGCCCCGACCCGTCATCCGCTTGATTGGAAAAATCCGGATTTTTACGACGAGGACAAGCTCAACCATGAACTGGAGCGCAGCTTTGACATTTGCCATGGCTGCCGTCGTTGCGTGTCGCTGTGCACCGCATTCCCGACCTTGTTTGACCTGGTCGACAATTCGCCGACGATGGAGGTGGATGGCGTTGCCAAATCTGACTACGCGAAAGTGGTCGACGAGTGCTATCTGTGCGACCTCTGTTACATGACCAAATGCCCCTATGTGCCGCCGCATCCGTGGAACCTCGACTTCCCGCACACCATGCTGCGCGCCAAGGCGATCAAATTCAAAAAGGGCAACACGACTTTCCGCGACAAGTTGCTTTCCAGCACGGATGCGATGGGCAAACTCGCCTCGATTCCGGTAGTGGTGCAGGTGGTGAACGCCAGCCTGAAGAGCCAACCGGTCCGCAAGCTGGTCGACAGCGTGCTGCACATTCATCCCGACCGCGAACTGCCGGAATACGACAGTGCCAAATTCCGTTCCACTGCCAGGCCGCGCAGCGATTTCGCGGTGAAGGCAGGCGCACGCACGCCGGGCAAAGTGGCGATTTACGCCACGTGTTACGTGAACTATAACGAGCCAGGCATTGGCCATGACTTGTTGAAACTCCTGGCGCACAACGAGATTCCAGCCGTGCTGGTGGAAAAAGAAGCCTGCTGTGGCATGCCCAAGCTGGAACTGGGGGATCTTGACGCGGTTGACAAGCTGAAAGACGTGAATATCCCGCATCTGGTCAAGCTCGCGCGCGAAGGTTATGCAATCCTCACGCCGGTGCCTTCGTGCACACTGATGTACAAGCAGGAACTGCCACTGATGTTTCCCGACGATGCCGACGTGCAGGCGGTGAAGGAGGCGATGTGGGATCCATTCGAATACCTGATGGCGCGCAACGTCGAGGGCCTGCTGAAGACCGATTTCAAGCGTCCGCTAGGCAAGGTGTCCTATCACGTGCCGTGCCACCAGCGCGTGCAGAACATCGGCAACAAGACGCGTGACGCGCTGCAACTGGCCGGTGCCAAGGTGACGATGGTCGAGCGCTGCTCCGGCCATGACGGCACCTGGGGGGTGAAATCGGAATACTTCGATAAATCGATGAAGATTGGCAAGCCCGTGTTTCGCCTGATGGCCGAGCCGCAGCCCGATTACGTGAGTTCCGACTGTGCGATTGCCGCGCGCCACATCCTGCAAGGCATGGGCGAAGGCGCGACCGCCGAGAAGCAGCACCCGATCACGCTGATGCGCATTGCATACGGCCTCGAATAATCATCTGAGCAAGGAGAAGCATATGCCGCATATCACCCGTGACAGCCTGATGAGCCTGGAAAGCTACGCCAAGATTCGTCCTGCCTATCGCAGCGAAATGATTGCGCACAAGAAAAATCGCGCAGTGGCGCTGGGCGAGCACGTGACGCTGATTTTTGAAGACGAGAAAACCATGCGTTATCAGGTTCAGGAAATGCTGCGCGCCGAGCGTACTTTTGAAGACGCGGGCATTCAGGACGAACTGGACGCCTACAACCCGCTGATTCCGGATGGCAGCAACTGGAAAGCCACCATGATGATCGAGTATCCCGACCCGGATGAGCGCCAGATCGCACTGGCGAAGCTGAAGGGGATCGAGGAGCGGGTGTGGGTGCAGGCCGCCGATCAGGCACGCATCTACGCCATCGCCGATGAAGACATGGCGCGCGAGAACGCAGAAAAAACCTCGGCGGTGCACTTTTTGCGTTTTGAGCTCGATGCGGCTTCGATCGCGGCAGCCAAGGCAGGCAGCCCGATCTGCATGGGGATCGATCTCGTGGCTTACCCGGTGGCATCGACGGCATTGGCGGAAAACGCCCGCGCCTCGCTGGTACTTGATTTGGCTTGACGTTTTGCTGCATCCCGCAAGGACGCTGAGGTGCGGCTTGCACGTCAGCGCGGGCAAAGCTACGGTTGTCGCGCAAGTGTAGACATTACCGCCACATTTCTGATGCCTGTCTGTTCATGCTCCGTTTCTGGACGGAGACATTCCTGTGCCGAGCCCATACAATTGGCACGCATGAAAAAACTTTTAATAATTTTGTCGGCTTTGCCGCTTCTCGCCCACGCCGAATGGGGCGAATTCGACCATGATTTTGAACAGGACAAGCCCTGGATAGAGGTGGCCGCGCAGCTGCCAGCGTATCCCAAGGCCGAGAATCTGCTTCCCATCACTGTCTCGTCGGCGACCCGCAACCGGCATTTTGCCGATGCTGCATCGATCAGCGTGGGGACGGACAAGGTGGTTCGCTATACGGTGGTGATTGAAGCCGCGGGCGGGGCGAAGAACGTTTCGTTTGAAGGGCTGCGCTGCGACTCCGGCGAGTACCGTCTGTATGCTTACGGCCATCCTGATGGCACCTGGTCGAAGGCACGCAACGCCGGCTGGGAGCCCATCAAATTTCGCTCTCTGTTGTCGTACCAGAAAGCGCTGTACGAGGATTACTTATGTCCCGGCGGCATTCCGGTCAAGGACGCGCAGGAAGCGGTGCGCATTCTGCAGCAGGGGGCGCGATGAGCCTCTCGATTGTCAAAGAGGCGCGGCGTATCGTCGTCAAAGTCGGCTCCAGCCTGGTCACCGCCGATGGGCGCGGGCTCGACCACACCGCGCTGACGCGTTGGGCTGAGCAGATTGCGGCCCTCACCGCACAAGGCAAGGAGGTCGTGCTGGTGTCCTCCGGCGCGATTGCCGAGGGGATCGCGCGGCTGGGCTGGAGCAAACGCCCCAAGGCGGTCAACGAGTTGCAGGCTGCCGCCGCGGTTGGCCAGATGGGTTTGGTGCAGGCGTATGAATCCATTTTTCGCACCCATGGCCTGCACGCTGCGCAGGTGTTGCTCACGCATGAGGATTTGGCCGACCGCACGCGCTATTTGAATGCGCGTTCCACGTTGCGCACACTGCTTGAATTGAAAGTGGTGCCGATCATCAACGAAAACGATACCGTCGCCACCGATGAAATCCGTCTCGGCGATAACGATACCCTGGGCGCGCTGGTGACCAACCTGATCGAAGCGGACTGCCTGATTATTCTGACCGACCAGACGGGTTTGTATACCGCAGACCCGCGCCGTGATGTGACGGCGACGCTGGTGAGCGATGCCCATGCCGGCGATCCTGAACTTGAACGCATGGCGGGCGGAGCAGGCAGCAGCGTCGGCACCGGCGGCATGCTGACTAAAATTCTCGCCGCCAAGCGCGCCGCGCGGAGCGGCGCGCATACGGTGATTTGCAGCGGACGCGAGGATAGCGTGCTGTTGCGATTGGCGGCGGGAGAGGCGATCGGCAGCCAATTGGTGGCGCGCCAGGCGCCGCTGGCTGCGCGGCGTCAGTGGCTGGCCGACCACCTGCAATTGCATGGCGGCGTGGTGCTGGACGACGGCGCCGTGCGTGCCTTGCGCGAGGAAGGGAAAAGCCTGCTACCGGTGGGGGTGAAAAGTGTGATTGGCGAGTTTGAGCGTGGCGAAGTGGTGGCAGTGATTGATATAAGCGGACGTGAAATCGCGCGCGGGCTGGCCAATTACAGTGCCAGCGAAGCCCGCCGAATTGCCGGAAAGCCAAGCGGTGCAATTGAGTCCGAGCTTGGTTACATGGATGAACCCGAACTGATCCATCGCGATAACCTGGTGGTGCTGACATGAGTGCCGTGTTTGAGCGGGGGCTCGCATGAGCACCGTGCTGGACTTGATGCGCCATGGCGAGCCGGTTGGCGGGCGCAAATATCGTGGCCAGATTGATGATCCCCTGTCCGAGAAGGGCTGGGCACAGATGCGCGCCGCCGTGGGCGATCAAGTGCCGTGGACGCGAATAGTCTCGTCTCCATTGCTGCGCTGCCGCAGTTTTTCAGAAGCACTCTCCGGGCAGCATGGCCTGCCGCTGGCTTTTGAGCCGCGCCTGCAGGAAGTGGGCTTCGGCATATGGGAAGGCAAGACTGCAGCCGAAATCGAAGTGGAGGCACCCGGCACGCTGGCGCGCTTCAAGGCTGATCCCGTGCATGCGCGCCCAGCGGGTGCCGAGCCGCTGGCTGCGTTCCAGGCGCGGGTAGCGGCCGGTCTGGAGGCCGTCGTGTCACAGAACCAGGATCAGCATGTGCTGGTCGTCGGGCATGCCGGCGTGGTACGCATGGCGCTTGCGTGGGCGTTGCACATTCCGCTACAGCACGCCTACCGCATCGAGGTGGCGAGCGCGTCGTTGACGCGTCTGCACTTCAGTAAAGGGAATGCGAGTCTGATCTTTCACGGCGGAAGCTTGCCCGGACGGTGATCCGTTGCCTGGGTGTCTGGCTGTGTTTGTTGCTGGCGTTGCCCGCGCAGGCCGCGATGGTCCGTGTGGTTGACGATGCCGGACAAACACTCGAATTTGCCCGTCCGCCGCAGCGCATTATTTCACTGACGCCACATCTCACAGAACTATTGTTTGCCGTCGGCGCCGGGGCACAGCTGGTGGGTGTGGACAGTGCCAGCGATTACCCGCAAGGTGCCCAGACCCTCCCGCGCATCGGCGATTACAGCCGGGTGAATTTTGAGCGCATTTTGGCGTTGAAACCTGATCTGGTCGTTGTGTGGCTGGATGGTAATCGCGCGGTGGACATCCATGGCTTGAAAAAAATGGGGCTGCCGGTGCTGCAAACCCGCGCGACGCAACTCAACGACGTGGCGCGTTTGCTGCTTTTGCTCGGTCAGGTGAGTGGGCATGCGGGAGCAGCTCGGGCCGCCGCGCAGGATTTTACGGTGCGACTGGCCGGGCTGCGTGTGCCGGCGTCAAACCGGCCACCGCTTGGCGTGTTTTATCAGGTGTGGGATCGCCCGCTGATGACGG
>JAABQE010000132.1 GCA_011391655.1 Hydrogenophilales bacterium | reverse complement strand
GCTGATCCGCGCCTCGGTTCTGCTGGGCGCGCATTGCGGCACGTTATCCGACGCCCATGCTGCCGCGCTGGACCACTACGCCAAGTGCATCGGCCTGGCCTTCCAGGTGGTCGACGACATACTCGATGCCGAAGCCTCCAGCGCCACGCTGGGCAAAACGGCGGGTAAGGATGCGGCCAACAACAAACCCACGTATGTCAGCCTGCTCGGCGTGGCGCGCGCGCGCGAACTGGCGCAGGAACTGCGCGCCGACGCCCACGCCACCCTGGCAAAATTAAGCGCACCGGCCGAACGGCTGCGCCAGCTGGCTGATTTTGTCGTGGAGCGCGCGTTTTAAATGGCCACGCCTTTACTCGACTGCCTGCACACGCCCGCCGAGCTGCGTGCCATGCAGCCCGCCGATCTGCCGAAACTGGCGGAAGAACTGCGCGAATTCCTGATCGAATCCGTTGCGCAAACCGGCGGCCATCTGGCATCCAATCTGGGCGCGGTGGAACTGACCCTGGCACTGCACTATGTATTCGACACCCCAAGCGACCGCATCGTGTGGGATGTCGGCCACCAGAGCTACACCCACAAAATTCTCAGCGGCCGCCGCGCAGCCATGGCCGGCTTGCGTCAGGCGGGCGGCATCGCCGGCTTTCCGCGGCGTGCCGAAAGCGAATATGACGCGTTCGGCGTCGGCCATTCCAGCACCTCGATTTCGGCCGCGCTCGGCATGGCAGAAGCGTTCCGTCAGACCGGTTCCAACCAGCGCGCCGTCGCGATAATCGGCGATGGCGCCATGACGGCGGGCATGGCGTTCGAAGCGCTCAACAACGCGGGCGCCACCAATCTCCCCTTGCTGGTGGTACTGAACGACAACGACATGTCGATCTCGCCCAACGTCGGCGCACTCAACAACTATCTGGCGCGGCTGATGTCCGGCAAGTTCTATGCAGCCGCCCGCCGTGCCGGTGAAAAAGTGCTGTCGGTTGCCCCGCCGATCCGCGAACTCGCCAAGCGCGCGGAAGAGCACATGAAGGGCATGGTGACGCCCGGTACGCTGTTCGAGGAATTCGGCTTCAACTACATCGGCCCTGTCGACGGCCACGACCTCGACGTGCTGCTGGATACACTCTCCAATATCAAGCAACTCGACGGCCCGCAGTTTCTGCACGTCGTCACCCGCAAGGGCAAAGGCTACGCCCCCGCCGAAGCCAATCCCTGTCTCTATCACGGCGTATCGCGCTTTGATCCGGCGACAGGCATCACCGAAAAAACGGGTGCCAAGCCCACTTACACCCAAGTCTTCGGCGACTGGCTGTGCGACATGGCCGCAGCCGACACCCGGCTGGTCGGCATCACCCCGGCCATGCGTGAAGGCTCGGGGCTGGTGCGTTTTTCGCAGGACTACCCCAAACGCTACTTTGACGTCGGCATCGCCGAGCAGCATGCCCTGACCTTTGCCGCTGGCCTGGCGTGCGAAGGCGTCAAACCGGTGGTCGCAATTTATTCGACCTTTCTGCAGCGCGCGTATGACCAGCTCATCCACGATATTGCCCTGCAAAATCTGCCAGTGATGCTGGCGATTGACCGCGCGGGCCTGGTTGGCGCGGACGGCCCCACCCATGCCGGCAGCTTTGACCTGAGTTTCCTGCGCTGCATCCCCAACATGCTGATCGCCGCACCCTCTGACGAAAACGAATGCCGCAGCCTGCTTAGCACCGCGTTTTTGCACAACGGTCCGTCAGCGGTGCGCTACCCGCGCGGCAGTGGCTGCGGCGTAGCCATCGATCCCGGTCTCGATCCGCTTGAGATCGGCAAGGGAATCGTGCGCCGCAGTGGCCGCGAGGTCGCGCTGATCGCCTTCGGCAGCCTGGTCAAACCTGCACTGGCGGCGGCCGGGCCGCTCGACGCCAGTGTGGCTGACATGCGCTTTGTAAAGCCGCTGGACCTGAATTTGTTGCGCGAAATGGCGCAAAGCCACCGGCTGCTGGTGACACTGGAAGAAAACGCAGTGGCGGGCGGTGCCGGCGCAGGCGTCGCTGAAGCGCTGGCCGAACTCGGCATTCAAGTGCCCATCCTCCATCTGGGATTGCCCGATCGTTTTATCGAACACGGCGACGTCTCCGCGATGCTGGCTGATTGCGGACTCGATCCGGCAGGAATTGAACGTGCCGTCCGCCAGCGGATAACCCTATTACCCGAGTAGTTTACTCAACTATTATCGCAGTGTAGACTTAGTCTAAACTGTACTGGGTCAGCAGCAGGATCCAGCCAAGCCGAACACCTATTCAAGGAATGGTCATGAACGACATCTGCGACACCACCTGCATGCCGGACGTACAGAACACAGCCGACACCCGGCAAATCGCCATCGACAAGGTAGGGATCAAAAGCATTCGCCACCCGGTTCGGGTAGCCGACAAAAGTGGCGGCGTCCAGCACACCATCGCCAACTTCAACATGTATGTGTACCTGCCGCACAACTTCAAGGGAACCCATATGTCTCGATTCATCGAGATTCTCAATACGCGCGAGCGCGAGATTTCGGTTGAAAACTTTGAAGGCATGCTGCGCCAGATGGTCGAACGTCTCGAAGCCGAATCGGGCTATATCGAGATGAGCTTCCCCTATTTCGTCAACAAGGCCGCCCCCATTTCCGGTGTACAAAGCCTGCTGGATTACGAAGTCACCTTCATTGGCGCAATCGAAAACGGCCAGTACATCCACACCACCAAGGTGCTGGTGCCGGTGACCAGCCTGTGCCCGTGCTCGAAGAAAATTTCCGACTACGGCGCGCACAACCAGCGCTCGCACGTCACGGTGACCGCAAAAACCAACGGCTTCCTGTGGATCGAAGACCTGGTACGCAAAGTCGAAGACCAGGCCTCGTGCGAACTTTTCGGCCTGCTGAAGCGCCCGGATGAAAAATACGTCACCGAACGCGCCTACGACAATCCCAAATTCGTCGAAGACATCGTGCGCGACGTGGCGGCAGCCATGAACGCCGAACCGCTGATCGATGCCTATGTGGTGGAAGCCGAAAACTTCGAGTCAATCCACAATCACAGCGCGTATGCGCTGATTGAGCGCGAC
>JAABQE010000131.1 GCA_011391655.1 Hydrogenophilales bacterium | reverse complement strand
GAGCTGGTTACGCCCCTCCTTACCCAGGCTAAACAACCATGACCGAATTACCCGACAGCCTTGCGACTTGGGCACAAGCCCGCCTCACCGAGCTGGAGAGCAAACTCAGCTTTGCCGAAGACCTGATCGAATCACTTAACCAGACCGTGATCCGGCAGCAGGCGCAACTCGATTCGATGCAGCAGCAACTGCGCCTGCTGCATCAACGGATGCAGGATGCTGCGCCGGATGAAGCGCGCAACTTGCGCGACGACATTCCGCCGCACTACTAGGCGCGGGACTCCACCGCGATCTTCACCACGACCTTGCGGATGAAATCCGCACGTGTGCCCTTCAGCGTGCTCACCAGCGGCGCATGCGCGTCCTCCGGAAAAAACAGGCAGAACGATCCCGGCGGCGTGGCGATCCAGCTTGATGGCGTGTCGCTGAAAAACCGGATGTCGCGCGCTTCATCGTAATCCGTCGCCGGATTCACGCATTCCGCCACCGGCTTCCAGCCCATCTCGTCGATGCCTTCCAGCACCAGCTGAATGTCGATGTAACGGCGATGGCATTCCAGCTGCGCCTCTTCCCGCGTGCGCCCCTGGCAGGACTCGACGATGACGAATAGTTGCTCGCCCTGCACGCTGTGCTTGCCGGGGGGCAGCATCATAAAATCGGTCTCGCGCAGGAACTCAAAGGCACGCACGAACAGCGGATGCAAGGCGAGATAGCGGTCGGCCTGGCCCAGGGTATCGAGAATCATGATGGTGACCGGTTAGGTAAAGGCGTACGTGAACCGTCAGTCGGTTGAGCCAATTTGACGGGGCTTTTCCTTGGCGCGATACATCGCCTCATCCGCCAGGCGCATCAGGCTATCGAGGGTCGGCGTGGTATCGCTGCAAGACACTACACCGACGCTGAGAGCCAGCTTCGTCGGTACGCCCGATCCTGGTAGCACAACATCGATCTCGGCGCGCAAACGATCCAGAATGGCATTTAGCGACGAGCCCGCAGGCGTATCTGGCAGCAGCACCACGAACTCGTCTCCGCCCACGCGCGCAACCAGGTCGGACCCGCGACAGCAGGTGCGGAGTGTGTTCGCGACTTCCTTCAACACGCCATCGCCAGCCGCATGACCATAGGTGTCGTTAATCGCTTTGAAGTCATTGATATCGATATTGAGCAGGCTGAGATGGCGTCCGCTGCGTTTGGCCAACGCAAAGATGTCCTGCCCGCGCAGATTGAACTGGTAGCGATTGGCCAGGCCGGTGAGATTGTCGTGCAAGGCCATGCTGCGAATACGCTGATGTGCCAACAACGAGTAGGCAACGAGCGCCCCCGCCACGGCGGCAAGCAACAGCATCAGGGCGTGACCCCCAATGCCATACCCGGCCACGGGCAGTTGCCTGTGCGCCGCCAATTGCCAGCTGCCGCCGGGAATGGTGACCGCCATCAATACCGAATCGGGATCGCTAAATAATGCGGCATCACCGAGAAACACCTCACCCCGTGCGCCCTGCCCGTCCTTGCCGCGCAGGGCATAGTGCATGTCATTGCGCGTACCGTTGGACTGAACACCCGCGCGCTCGAATATGGGTTGCGGGTTGACCGCCACCGAGGCCAGGCCCCAATAATGCGACGAGCCATCGGGCCGGGTAAACACAATCGGGATGCGGTTAACGATGGCGACACCGCCCTGCACCAACTCGAGCGGGCCGGCAATCACCGGGCGCTGCTCGCGCATCAGCCGCAACACCGCATCGCGCTGGGCAGGCGTATCCAGATAGCGCAGGCCGATCGCCTTTTCGTTGCCCGCGCGCGGATGAACAAAGCGGATCACGTTGTCGGGCGCCATCGCCACGCTACGAATCGCGGGTTTCAGGCGGATGAGCGAAGCCGCAACCTGCGCCAGTTCATCCTCGGAAAAATCCGGCCGCGACAGCACAAAAGCCGACAAACCCAGACTCAGTGACAGCGTGGCGTTCAATTCCGATTCCAGGCGCGCCCGCACGGTGGCAGCTTCGCCCTGCAGCACCGCGCGCTCGGCCTGCTGGCGCCGGGCCTGATCCAGCCAGACGAATGACTGCAGCAGCAACCAGACGACGCCAGCCGCCAGCACACCCGCCATTAAAGGCAGGACACGCGAGGGGACTGGCGTCGTGGCGTGCACGGGCAAACTTAGCGGCTGATCGGCTTGTAGCGAATCCGCTTCGGCTTGGCGCCCTCTTCACCGAGGCGTCGCCGCTTGTCGGCTTCGTATTCCTGGTAGTTGCCGGCGAAGAACACCACCTGCGAGTCGCCCTCGAAGGCGAGGATGTGGGTGGCGATGCGGTCGAGGAACCAGCGGTCGTGCGAGATCACCAGCACGCAGCCGGCGAATTCCAGCAGCGCGTCTTCCAGTGCGCGCAGGGTTTCCACGTCCAGATCGTTCGACGGTTCGTCGAGCAACAGCACGTTGCCGCCGGCGATCAGTGTCTTGGCCATATGCAGGCGCCCGCGCTCACCGCCGGAGAGGTTGCCCACCAGCTTCTGCTGGTCGCCACCCTTGAAATTGAATCGGCCGAGGTAGGCGCGTGAGGGGATTTCATAGCGGCCAACGGTAAGGATGTCGCGGCCTTCGGCCACTTCGTCGAACACGGTCTTGTCGGCCGCCAGCGCATCGCGGCTCTGGTCGACGTACGCCAGCTTCACGGTCTGGCCGATTTCGACTTCGCCGGAGTCGGGTTTTTCCTGACCGGTGATCATCTTGAAGAAGGTTGATTTACCGGCGCCGTTGGGGCCGATGATGCCGACGATCGCGCCGGGCGGAACGCTGAAGCTGAGGTTGTCGATCAGCAGGCGGTCGCCGAATGCCTTCGACACGTTATGGAAATCGATGACCTTGTCGCCCAGCCGCTCGCCGACCGGGATGAAGATTTCCTGCGTCTCGTTGCGCTTCTGGTATTCAACCGAGTTGAGTTCCTCAAAGCGCGACAGGCGCGCTTTCGATTTGGCCTGGCGCGCCTTGGGGTTCTGCCGCACCCATTCGAGCTCCTGCTTCATCGTCTTGATGCGGCCGAGCTCCTGCTTGCCTTCGGTTTCGAGGCGCGCCTCTTTCTGCTCCAGCCAACTAGTGTAGTT
>JAABQE010000130.1 GCA_011391655.1 Hydrogenophilales bacterium | reverse complement strand
TGGCCATCGCCGACCCGGTCGCCGCCTACGGCATGCACCTCGGGGGCATGTGGTTCAACTTCATCATCAGCGCGGCGCTGATCGCATTTTTCATCACCCGCATGCATGCCGGGCTGCGCGCTCGCGACGGTGAACTGGCGGCATTGCGCGAAAAACAGCTGCGCGACGAACGCATCCTCGCGCTCGGCACCCAGGCCGCGCTGGCCGCGCACGAGCTCGCTACCCCGCTCGCCACCATCCAGACCACAGCCCACGAACTCGCGATCGAGTTCGCCAACGACCCCGACATCGGCGCCGATTGCCAGCTGCTCGAAAAACAGGCACAGGCATGCAAACGCATCCTCAGCCAGCTCGCTGCGCGCGCGCAGGACAGCACGCCGCGTGCCACCCCGCTCGATACCTGGCTGGCCGCGCTGGTCACGCACTGGCAAGTGATCCGGCCGGACGTGCATTTGCAAACGATGCTGCCGCCGGCGCAGCGCGAATTCACCCCGCCCGAAGGACTGGAGCAGGCCATCCTGAATGTGCTGAACAATGCCGCCGACGTTTCGCCCAATGACGTTGAATTTGGCGCAACGGTGACGGATGATGCCCTGTGGCTCGACATCGCCGACCGGGGCCCCGGCTTTACCGCCGCGCAAAAAACGCAGGCCGGGCGGGTGCTGTTCAGCGACAAGCCAGGACAAGGCTGGGGCATGGGACTGGTGCTCACCCACGCCACGCTCGAGCGCGCAGGCGGCACCCTCACCCTCACCGAACGCACGGGCGGTGGCACCCTGGTGCGCATTCACCTACCCTGGAGCCCCACACCATGAAGCTGCTGATCGTTGAAGACGATATCGATTTTTCCGACACCCTGGCGCGCGCGATGCAGAAACGTGGCGCCAGCGTCGAACGGGCACATAACGCCGCGGACGCGCTGGCCATTGCCGAACACTTTGTGCCGAGCCATGCCGTGGTCGATCTGAAACTGCCCGGCGAATCCGGGCTCACGGTCGTCGCCGCGCTGAAGCAACGCTTTCCGGAACTCGCCATCGTCGTTCTCACCGGCTACGCCAGCATTGCCACCGCCGTCGAAGCGGTGCGGCTGGGCGCGCGGCACTATCTGGCCAAACCCGCCAACGCCGACGAAATCCTCGCCGCATTGCAGCGCGACCAGCCCGATGCCACGCTGGAAGTCAGCGCCGAACCGCTGACGATAGGTCGGCTGGAATGGGAGCATATCCAGAAAGTGCTGGGCGAAAACGACGGCAACATCTCGGCCACCGCGCGCGCGCTAAAAATGCACCGCCGCACGTTGCAACGCAAGCTCGACAAACATCCGCCCAAGCCGGAATAAACCGGCGGAACTTCAGCCTGCGTCGGCTGGTCTTGTATGGGTCTTCCCTTTTGATTTGATCGCCATGAACGCAAAAAATCTGCTCGACCAGCTTCTCGGCTCCGGCCAGTCCCTGCTGTCCAATCTGCCCGGCAATGCGGCCCCTGGCGAAGGCAAGCCCGGCTACGCCAATTTCGGCACCGGCATGCTGGCGGGCGGCGTGCTGGGACTGCTACTGGGCGACAAGCGGGTGCGCAAGTTCGGTGGCAAGGCAGCCGCATACGGCGGTGCGGCGGCTCTCGGCGCGCTGGCGTTTCGCGCCTACAGCAACTGGCAGCGCAACCAGCCGGCGACCGCCGCCGCGCCGGTCGCCCAGGCCGCTGCATTCCTGCCCGCGCCGGCTGCGGAAGATCACAGCCGTGCCGTACTGAAAGCGCTGATCGCCGCCGCCAAATCCGACGGCCACATCGATGCGCGTGAACGCGGGCTGATCGAAGAAAAACTCGGCGCGCTGGCCGGCGAACCGGAACTGCGCAGCTGGATCGACGCCGAAGTCGCACGCCCACTCGACCCGGCCGACGTTGCAGCGGCCGCAGGCTCAATCGAAGTCGCAAGTGAAATGTATCTGGTGAGCGTGCTCGCGGTGGACACCGAAAGCTTCATGGAACGCGCCTACCTCGACGAACTGGCGATCAAGCTCGACCTGCCAGGCGAACTCAAGGCCCAGCTGGAAACCGAAGCCAGGCAGGCGCTGGCTGCAGCCTGAATCGTCAGTGCCCCGCGCGCCAGTCCACCAGGCCGAAGTAAGCGGTCGCCAGCACCACGCCGCCGAACACGATGCGGTACCAGGCAAACAGCGTGTAGTCGTGGCGGCTGACGAACTTGATCAGGGTGCGTACCGCGATCAGCGCGCTGACGAAGGCTGCGATGCTGCCCACCACAAACAGCGGCACATCGTGCACATCGAATAGCCGCCAGTTCTTGTAGAGGTCGTAGGCCGTCGCCGCGAACATGGTGGGAATGGCGAGAAAGAAAGAGAACTCCGCCGCGGTCTTGCGCGACAGCCCGAGAAACAGGCCGCCGATAATCGTCGCCCCCGAACGCGAGGTGCCGGGAATCATCGCCAGCGCCTGCGCGAAGCCCACCGCCAGCGCACGTCGCCAGGTGAGTTCGTCGATGCCATCGGTCGTAATCACATGCTTGCGCCGCTCTGCCCACAAAATCAGCACGCCGCCGATCACCAGCGCCGACGCCACCACGATGGGGTTGAACAAATAGCCCTTGATCTCCTTGTAGAACAGGAAACCCAGCACGGCCGCCGGCAAAAAGCCCGCCATCAGATTGATCGCCAGCCGCTGCGACGCCGGCTCCCGGTGCAGCGTCATCACGACATGCCCGAGCCGCGCCCGGTATTCCCACACCACCGCAAAAATCGCCGCCAGCTGAATGGCGATCATGAACACCTTGGCCTTTTCGCCATTGAATCCAAGCAACTGCCCCGCGATGATCAAATGCCCGGTGCTCGAAATCGGCAGGAATTCGGTGACGCCCTCAACCAGGCCGAGGATCAATGCGTACAACAGGTGGGTGGGGTCGGTCATGGCAAGGCTTCAGGGATAAAAAAAGGCGCGCCCATCAGACGCGCCTGCGGATTATACGCGGGGCGGATGACCCCTTTTCGATGGCTATCCGTACAGCGATGTCACCGTAGCGTGCACGTCCAGGCTACCTGTCACCCGGTTGCGGCCTTTTTGCTTGGACTGATACAGGCACTCGTCGGCCGAGGCGAT
>JAABQE010000129.1 GCA_011391655.1 Hydrogenophilales bacterium | reverse complement strand
TGCTCGAGCCAGGCCATCAGCGGCTGGTCGTCGGCAAAGCCGCGCATGAGTGACATCGCAGCATGGCAGTGCAGGTTGACCAGGCCGGGAATCAGTACCTGGCCGGGCAGGGCGAGGGTGTGCGCGGCGTCGTAGCGGGCCTGCGCATCGGCGGCAGGCAGCACATCGAGAATCTGGCCGTCACGCACCACCACGGCGTGATCGGTCAGCGCCCCGTCAGGTTCGATGGGGATCACCCATTGCGGCAGGAGAAGGAGGTCGGCGGGCGCTTTCATGGTGGCCTGCATTTTCACTGTTTGCGCGAGGAATGGCAAAGCGCCGACATGGCAAGACGGCGCCTGACCGAGCATGAAGCAGTGGGCAGTGCGGCAATTTGTCACATTCAGAAAGTCTTATATGACGTTAGCATCGGCTGCACATAGGTCTGGATGCCATAACAAATAGCCAGAAATTCAAGGGAGTGGGAAATGCGAAAGGAGCTGAGCGCGTTGCTGTTGGCCGTACCATGGTTGGCATATGCGCAGTCGCACGATGCGCATATGCCGCAAGCGGCCACGCAAGCCACTTCGCTGGGGGTCGATAACCTGACCAACGACAAATATTTCATTGGCCCGCATCCTTTCCAGCAGCGTACCTGGCATGCGGAATTGCGGCTTGACTATTAATCGATGAGTCAGTTGGGATCGAAGCGCGCGGCTGGGCTGGCACTGGTGATTGCACTCCACATTGTGGTGCTCTACGGTCTGATGAAAAATCGGATCGTGCCTTTGCCAGACAAGGTTGAGACGCTGTTCGTCAATTTCATCCAGCCACCGAAGCCGTTGCAGCCCGAGCCGCCCAAGCCGAAACCGCATGAACCGCCGAAAGCAGTCAAGCTGGAGAAGCCGCGACCGCCCGAGCCGCACGCGCATCTGGTTGTCGAGGCGCCGGCCGCACCAACTGATTATGTAGCGCCGTCGCCACCCGCCCCCCAGCCGCCTGCACCGGCGGTTGAGGCGCCGCCTTCGCCCCCCCAGCCAGTCGGGCCGGTTAGCCTGTCCGGCGAGCTGTCACTGGCCTGCCCGACCCGTACGCCGCCTAAATACCCAGCGCAGTCCCAGCGCGCAGGCGAGTCGGGACAGGTCGTGTTGCGCGTTGAGCTCGACATCGACGGTCGGGTCGAGTCCGCCCGCATCAACACCAGCAGTGGTTACAAACGGCTCGACGAGGCAGCTCTGAACGCCGTCAAGACCTGGCACTGCAATCCGCCGCTGCGCGATGGCCAACCGGTGCGCGCCGTCGCGCTGCAACCCTTCAAATTCAACCTCGAATAAAGGCATCTCATGGAACACAGTCTGGGCTTTGCCCACTTTCTCTCGCAAACCGATGCGCTCGGCCGCATTGTGCTGGCCATGCTGATGGCGATGTCGGTGGCGAGCTGGTATCTCATCGTGGCCAAGTCGCTCGACAACGTCCTGGCCAGGCGACGCGCGGAGGCATTTCTCAAGCAGTTCTGGGCCGCCGATTCCTTGCAGCAGGTGCGGACTGCGCTGCACCAGCGGCCTGCCGACAGTGCGTTTGCCGAACTGGCGCGGGACGCGCTGGATGCGGCGGGCGATTCTGAAAAGAACGGCATGCAGAAACTGGCGGCAGCCGGTGGCTTGAGCGAGTTTCTCACCCGCCTGCTGCGCAACGGCATCGATCAGGAAGCCACACGGGTCGAGCATGGCCTGACCGTTCTTGCTTCCGCCGGATCGGCCGCGCCCTATATCGGTTTGTTCGGCACGGTGTGGGGGATTTATCACGCGCTGGTCAACATCGGTCTGTCGGGGCAGGGCACACTGGACAAGGTTTCGGGCCCGGTCGGCGAGGCGCTTATCATGACCGCGCTGGGGCTGGCCGTTGCCATCCCCGCAGTGCTTGCATACAACGCTTTCAATCGCCGCAACCGTGTGTGGCTGGCCAGGCTCGATGCGTTTGCGCATGATCTGTACGCGGTCATCACCGTGGGTGAAAAAGCCAACAGCTCGGCGGGCGAAGCGCGCCCGCTGCATGTTGTGAAAAAGGCCTAAGCCATGGCAATGGGAAGCTTCGATCCGCGCCGCCATCAGGCACCGATGGCGGAAATCAATGTGGTACCGCTGGTGGACGTGATGCTGGTGCTGCTGGTGATCTTCATCATCACCGCGCCGCTGCTGACGCATTCGGTCAAGATTGATTTGCCCAAGGCCAGCAATTCACCCAACATCACCCAGCCTGACCATATCGAATTCGGTATTCGCGAAGGCGGCGCGCTCTACTGGAACGGCGCGCCGGTGGCGCTGGAAGCGCTAGGGCCGCGCTTTGCCGCCGAGGCTCGCAAGCAGCCGCAGCCTGAGCTGCATATTCGTGCCGACCGCCATACGCAGTACGAAACGGTGGCGCAGGTGATGTCGGCGGCTGCAAAATCGGGGTTGGTGCGGATTGGGTTTGTAACGGACCCGTCGCGGTAGCCCATGGCCCCCACCCATCCGGGTGGGTAGGCCATGCTAAAATCACGGGCTTTTAGATCAATAAAAAGCCGGTTATGGAACAGTTTGCCAAGGAAACCCTCCCGGTCAGTCTCGAAGACGAGATGAGACGCTCCTATCTCGATTACGCGATGAGCGTGATCGTGGGACGCGCGCTGCCGGATGTGCGCGATGGCTTGAAGCCGGTGCATCGTCGGGTCTTGTTCGCAATGAACGAGTTGAGCAACGACTGGAACAAGGCCTACAAGAAATCGGCCCGCGTGGTCGGCGACGTGATCGGTAAATACCACCCGCACGGCGACACGGCGGTGTACGACACCATGGTGCGGATGGCGCAGGACTTCTCGCTGCGCTACATGCTGATCGACGGCCAGGGCAACTTCGGCTCGGTGGACGGCGACAACGCGGCGGCAATGCGTTACACCGAAGTGCGGATGGCGAAAATCGCGCATGAACTGCTGGCCGACCTGGACAAGGAAACCGTCGATTTCGGCCCCAACTACGATGGCTCCGAGTACGAACCGCTGGTGCTGCCGGCCAAGATCCCCAACCTGCTGATCAACGGCTCGTCCGGCATCGCAGTGGGCATGGCGACCAACATCCCGCCGCACAACCTCACCGATATCTGCGAT
>JAABQE010000128.1 GCA_011391655.1 Hydrogenophilales bacterium | reverse complement strand
AGGTCGCGCACGTGGCCGTAGCTGGCGAGGATTTCATAATCCGCGCCGAGGTATTTCTTCAGCGTTTTGGATTTGGAGGGGGATTCGACGATAACGAGTTTGGACATGGCTCTAATGCAGGCGTTCCGGCTCGTGGTTCAGCAGCATGTCTTCCAGATGGGTGAAATGCTCGATCAGGCCGCGGCTCCACAATACGATCAGTGTCATCCAGCGTACGTGGTCGGGCTCGATCTCCTCACCGCCCAGTTCCATCAGCCCGGAAATCACCCATTCGCGTGACTCGGGGTCGAGGATCTCGGCGCTGCCCAGAAACGCAAGTTCTGCGCGGCAGGCGTCGTTCAGGCGATCAAGTTCTTCAGGCGCATAGTGGCGGTCATACGCCAGTGACAGCCGTTCGTGGGTGGCACTGCCGGCCAGATTGGCGTACCAGTCGAGCGCAGCGTTGATATCGGCTTCTTCAAACCCTGCGGCAAACAGACGCTTTTCCAGCGCGTCGCGGTCGGGCGTCAGCGCCACCATGCGGAAGCTTTCGTAAAGGTAAACCAGGATATCGAGCATGATCTCAGTGTAGTTTTTGGTAACGCCCGCCGGGCAAGGAGGCAATCTGCCCATCCAGTTCAAGCGTCAACAGCTTGGCCGAAAGCGCATCCAGCGTCAACCCGGTCGTTTGTGCCAGGCTGTCGAGGGTGACCGGTGCGCCATCAAGCGCGTCCAGTACCAGGTCGGTCGTCCTTTCCGGCAATACCGGTGGTGCCAGCCGTTGCTGCCAGGCCAGTTCATCCAGAATATCGGCAGCGGATTCGACCAGTTTGGCTCCCTGCTTAATCAGGGCGTGGCAGCCACGAGCCAGCGGCGAATGGATCGAACCGGGGATGGCGAACACCTCGCGTCCCTGTTCGGTGGCGACCCGCGCGGTGATCAGCGAACCGCTGTCGGGCGCGGCTTCCACCACCAGCACGCCGCGGCTCACGCCGCTGATCAGCCGGTTGCGGCGCGGGAAATGGCCGGGCAGGGGCGGCGTGCCCAGGGCAAATTCGGATACGACCAGCCCATTTTCGGCCAGTTGATGCGCCAGCGCCTTGTTGCGCGCGGGATAAATGCGGTCGAGTCCGGTGCCGATGATGGCGACGCTCGACCCGGCGCCAGCCAGCCCGCCCCGGTGCGCCGCCGCATCAATGCCAAGCGCGAGTCCGCTGATGATGGTGAGCCCGGCGTCGGAGAGGGCGTGGGCGAAGGCTTCGGCGTCGCGCACGCCCTGTGGCGTAGCGTTGCGGCTGCCCACCACGCCGAGGCCGGGCTGGCTCAACAGGCTGCGCCGTCCTTTGCAATAGAGCATCGCAGGCGGGTCGGCTATTTCGAGCAGGCTTTTCGGGTAATCCTCATCCGCCAGCGTCATCAGGCTGTTGCCGGGCTGGGCCAGCCAGGCCAGGGTAGTGTCAAGCAGCGCGCTATCGGGTTCGCCCAATAGCGCATCGCACTGGGCTTTGGAGAGATGGGCCGAGAGCGTAGTGCGCCCGGACGCCAAAACGGCCTCCGGAGAACCGAAGGCCGTTAGCAGGCGGATCAGGCTGGTATTGCCGACCCCGGGGGCGAGCGCCAGGCGCAGCCAGGGATCAAGCACAGCGCAGCCAGGAATCAGGCAAGGCAACGTGTCCTGTCGGTTGCGCTCAGGGCGTCTGCACCCGATCCAGCAGATACACCGGACCGTTGGATTGCATGATGAGCGCATAGGACACGCGCTCATACACGCGATACACCATCACCAGCCCGCTGTGGGCGTCCGGCAGCTTGACATCGCCATCGCTGCCGCTGCCGAGACAGGTCTTGCGGAAGCTGCTGTTGACTTCGGCGACCTGGTCGTAAGTGACCTTGCCGTTTTCCTTCAGGCAGCGTACATCGCTGTACAGCCAGGCGCCGCCATCGGGCGCGCTGCTGGCGTCCTGGACCCAGGTCATGTTGCGGTTCTCGGATGAACTGAGTTCCACGGCCAGACCTTCGCGGTATACCGCCAGTACATGGCCCTGCTCCAGCCCGTCGCGGCTGCCACGGTCGATCACCACGGTCTGGTACTGGCCGCTGTCGGACATGCCACCATAGGCCGAGATGATGCGGCCGTTGATTTTGCTGTCGGGGGCGTGCGGAATGTATTCAAAAGCGGTGCCTTCATCCGCCTTCACCAATTTGTCTTTGGGCAGGATTTCCTGCGCCGACTGGGTGATGCGGATTTTTTGCGGTGCGCCTTCCACCAGGGTACGTGCATCGCCCAGGTATTCGACCTCATACCCCAACACTTCGCCGGTTGCCGGATCTCTCAGTTCCTTGCCGGGACGCAGCACATTCCAGCGGGTCACGCCGGGCTTGCCGCCGGTCGCATACGTTTCGTCGCCGGTGCCTAGCACCACGCGTTCGCTGTTGGTGCCCAGAATGAAGGGTGCACCGTCGAGTGCGTCCACCGGGGCGACGCGCGGTTGCGACAGGAACGGGTAAATCACCCGGCTGGGGATAGGCGGAATGGCTTCGCTGCCAATTTCGGTGATGCGCTCGCCCGGCGAAAGCCTGACGGTGCTCATGCCACCCTTATCGCCCTTGACCAGCGACAGGCGCGGCTCTTTGCCACTTCTGTCGAGCACCACCAGGTCGCCAGGATAAATCCAGTGTGGATTTTTGATTTCCTCGCGGTTCATGTTCCAGATCTGCGGCCAGCGCCAGGGATCTTTCAGAAACTTCCCGGAAATGTCCCACAGCGTGTCGCCTTTGACCACGACGTATTTGTCAGGGGCGTTGTCCTGCAGTTTGAGCGTATCGGCCAGCACCGGTGTTGCCAGTAGCAGGGCAAGAGAAATAACGAGTTGACGCACGGGAACCCCTTCCATTTAGACTTTGTCTAGATTCGAGTTGAAAATAGCTGTGTTGAAAATATACTGTGCGCCTAGCTTACGGCTATCACCGACCTTATATTTAGGGCAACACGCTACTCGGATGCAGATTTTGCATCAAAGTGTGCGCCCAGCTCATTCATTCGCAAAGCTTTTTATGGCCAAACTCGATATTTTGCATTATCCCGATGCGCGCTTGCACAAGCTTGCCAAGCCGGTGGCAGCGGTCGATGCGCGTATCCAGAAACTC
>JAABQE010000127.1 GCA_011391655.1 Hydrogenophilales bacterium | reverse complement strand
TCATGGCGGACAAAAGGGACACCAGGCGTGCGCGCTCCTGGTCGATTTCGTCCAGATATTTGCGCTGCAAGGTTTCGGCCATGCGCAGTTCGTTGAGCGCATGACGCAGGTCGGCCTCAGTCGCCTTGATGTCGTCAATGCTGTGGATACTGGCGCGCAGCCCCTGATAAACGGCGTTGCCATCGTGAATCGGCTGCCAGTTCGCCAATGCCCAGAAATGGCCGCCGTCCTTGCGGCAGATGCGGAAGGTATAACCCTGGCCTGCCGAGCCGCGCAGCGAATGGCGCAGCTGGAAATCGGCAGCAGCACGGTCATCCGGATGAATGATGTCGGAGGGGAAACTCGCCAGCGCCATGCATTCGTCGACGCTATAGCCGAGCATGCGTTCGACCGACGGATTGACCCACAGCAGTTTGCCGGTGGGCGACAGCCAGAATTCGATGTCATGGGTGTAGTCGGCGATGGCGTGAAAGCGCGCCTCGTTTTCACGCGCCCGGTCAACGCTGATGCGCACCGACTCGGCCATGCTGTTGAAGGTGGTGATCAGCTGGCCGATTTCATCGCCGCTTTCGTCCACCAGCTTGATGTTGAGGTCGCCTTGCGCCATCTGGGTGCTGGCGCGGGTGAGCAGGGTGAAACGCCGAATCACCCAGCTGGACGACAGGGTGAGCAACAGGCCCGTCAGCAGCAAGGCGATCGCGGCGATGATCAGGCTTTGCTGGACATAGCGGGCGCGCGCGTCCTGCAAGAATTTTCCCGACAAGACCAGGGTGACGTCGCCGTAGCGTTGGCCCGCCAGCTCAATCAGGCGCACGCGCCGAAAATCCTTGGGGTTATCGTCCGTGCCGACTTGATGCACGATGCGATTGCTGCTGTCATGTACTTCGATCATTTTCAGCCCGTCGCTATTGAGCAGGGTTTCGATGATGTCGCGGGTACTGGCGTCGTCCTGTTGCGAGAGCGGAGCCTGCAGTGCAACGCTCAGGATCGTGGCCATTTCTGTGACGCGCTGCTCACCCAGCTGTTGCAGTTCGCGGTTGGTGGACTGCATGCCGTTGCCGATCAGGAACGCAAGCATCACCGCTTCCACCGCCAGTGCGGAAAAGGTCAGCTTGTAGCGCAAGGAGAGTTGCCCCAGCCAGCGCTTCATTGCCGGTCCTGCAGCATTTTTTGGGTTTGCAATGCGTAGGGGCGGAATGCATTGAGCTCGTTGCTATTGAGCGGAGCGAAGCCGCCAAACCCGCCTTTTTTCAGGAAGTCCCGGCCTTCTGGCGTGGCGGCAAAACGCAGCAAGGTCTTACGGATGATGAGCGCCTCGGCGTCGTTCACACGCGGGTGGGTGAGGTAGGTCAAGCTGGATAGCGGGGGCGTTTCCAGGAGGACATGCAATTGTTTACGTAATTCAGGAGGGAACTGCATGTAGGCATTTTGTCCCACCATTGCCGCGTCAGCGCGCCCCTTGAGGACTTGCAGGGTAGCGTTGATGTGCGTGCCGGCATTGATGATCCGGTAATCGATGGCGGGCTTGAGTCCTTCTTCGGCGAGTTCGGCCTGCAGGGCCAGCACGATCAGCGCGAGGGGATCGGCGATGGCGACGGTGTGGCCGCGCAGGGTCGCCGGGTCACGATAGGACGACGAGGATTTGACCATCAGCAGCCCGCGCACCGGCTCGGTATATTTGAGCTGGGGTTGATAACCCGCATCCTGGCGCGCCAGCCAGGCGAGATGGGGCGCGGTGAGCAGCAGGTCGTATTCACCCTGACGCGTGCGCTCAACAAAGAACTTGAAATTGGGTGCGCTGTAAATCTCGACACGTCGCCGCAGGGTTTTTTCCAGGGCGTTGGCCAGCGGGCGATAGGTTTCGACAATTTGTTTGGCGGTGGCGCTGGGGAAAATGCCCAGCACCAGCGGCGACGTGTCGGCTGCCCACGCCGGGCGCAATGCAAGCAGGCTGAACAGCAGCCAAAGGGCAGACAGAACGACCCGGCGCGTCAGCCGGGTGGGGTGGGTCGCCCCACGCTGTGACGCTGGATGGGCGTGCGGGTTGATGCGGGTCATCGCAGGCTCGATTTGATCCAGCATCAGATGGATTTTTCGAGTACTTTTGAGCGGCGCTTATAGTTGTAAAGCGCTTGCTTGCCATGCGGCAACTGGTCGGGGCTGCTGTCGATGAAGCCGCGTTCTTCAAACCATTGCTCGGTGCGGGTGGTGAGGACAAACAGCCGCTTGAAGCCGGCTTTTTTGCCACGCCGTTCGGCTTCGGCCAATAGCAGGTTGCCAAAGCCGCGCCCGCGAAATTCGACGGACACCGCCAGGCAGGCGAGTTCGGCGGCCTGCTCTTCGGGAAACGGATACAGCGCGGCGCAGCCGGCGATGACGCCGTCGGATTCGAGCACCAGAAAACGCTCGATTTCAATTTCCAGTCGTTCGCGTGAGCGCCACACCAGAATGCCTTCGCGTTCCAGCGGTTCGATCAGGCCGAGGATGCCGCCGACGTCGTCGATGGTGGCGGCGCGCAAGGTTTCCAGCGGCGCCGGGGTGATGAGCGTGCCGACGCCTTCGCGGGTGAACAGTTCGGACAGCAGCGCGCCGTCGCGATGGCGGCTGATGAGGTGGGCGCGCTTGACGCCGCTGGTGCAGGCGGTGATGGCGCAGGGCAGGTAGTAGCTGACGTCTTCCGGCAGCTTGCGTGGCTTGTCGAGCACCAGTCGCGCTTCGTTGACGGTGAGGATGTTGTGGATGGTGCGCGCCTTGTCGGGCACGCCCTCGGTGTCCATCAGGAAAATCAGTTTGTCGGCGGCCAGCTCGACCGCAGCCTGGGTGGCGACGTCTTCCAGACTTAGATTGAAAATTTCGCCGGTGGGTGAATAGCCGATGGGCGACAGCAGCACGATGTCGTGCTGGTCGAGCCGCCGGCGGATCGCCGCGGCGTCGATTTTGCGCACTTCGCCGGTATGCAGCAGGTCGACGCCATCGCGCACCCCCAGCGGCCGTGCGGTGACGAAATTACCCGAGGCGACGCGGATGCCGGCCCCGGCCATCGGCGTGTTGGCGAGGCCCAGCGACAGCAGCGCTTCGATCTCGACCCGCACCGTGCCGGCGGCTTCCTTGACGCACGCCAGTGCGGCGTCGTCGGTGA
>JAABQE010000126.1 GCA_011391655.1 Hydrogenophilales bacterium | reverse complement strand
AATCAGCTTGCGTTTCGACAGCACGACGTAGGTGAGGTTGAGGCGGGCAAATTCGATCTGCTGCGGCAACGGGCGCGGGAAGAAACCGCCGTCGGCCAGCTTGTCGAGCAGCCAGTCGTAGAACGGGCGCTGGTCCTCGAATTCCAGGGTGCAGATCGAGTGCGTGATGTGCTCGATCGCGTCCTCGATCGGGTGGGCGTAGGTGTACATCGGGTAGATGCACCAGGTGTCGCCGGTGTTGTGGTGATGCGCGCGCTTGATGCGGTAAATCGCCGGGTCGCGCAGATTGATGTTGGGCGAGGCCATGTCGATTTTGGCGCGCAGCACATGGGTGCCGTCGGCGAATTCGCCGGCGCGCATTTTGCGGAACAGGTCGAGGTTTTCCTCGATGCTGCGGCTGCGATGCGGGCTGTCCTTGCCGGGTTCGGTCAGTGTGCCGCGATACACGCGCATCTCGTCGGCGCTGAGCGAATCGACATAGGCGTGGTCGGACTGAATCAGCGATTCGGCGCAGGCGTACATGGTGTCGAAGTAGTTCGACGCGAAATACAGATGCTGACCCCAGTCGAAGCCCAGCCACTTCACCGATTCGGTGATGGCGTCGACGTATTCCTGGCTTTCCTTTTCCGGATTGGTGTCGTCGAAGCGCAGGTGGCAGACGCCACCGTAATCGCGCGCCAGGCCGAAGTTCAGGAATATGGATTTCGCATGACCGAGGTGCAGATAGCCGTTGGGTTCGGGCGGGAAGCGTGTTTCGACGCGGCCACCCCATTTCCCGGCGGTGTTCTGCTCGTCGATGATGTTGCGGATGAAATTGGCGGCGGGAGCGGGTGCGGTGTCGTGCGACATGATGGGATGCGAGTTCCGAAAGCAGGAATTGTAATGGTCAAGCCGTTGATCGACATGCTTCCCCCTTTGGAAAAGGGGGAGTGAGGGGGATTTGAGGTTCTTTGCCACGACTTAAATCCCCCCTGCCCCCCTTTTCCAAAGGGGGGGACAACAGCGCGCCGCATCATGTCGTGCCTTTGTTCGGACGCACGAAACCTCCCCCCTTTGTAAAAGGGGGGTAGGGGGGATTTGCCGTTGCAATGAAATTTCGGTGGCACTTGCATGACGTTAGACCACGCTTGGCTGCTAGCCCACATCCCGCATCAGGGCAGCATGTGCCTGCTCGACCGCGTCGACAGCTGGGATGCGCAGCACATTCATTGCAGCGCCAGCAGCCACCGCGCGCCCGATAATCCGCTGCGCGCCCACGGCCGCCTTGGCGCGGCCTGCGGAATCGAATACGCCGCGCAGGCGATGGCGGCCCACGGAGCCTTGCTCGCCGCGGCCGACAGCTCGCCGCGCGCCGGTTATCTGGCCAGCGTGCGCGGGGTCGAGTTGCGGGTGACGCGGCTGGATGACATCGCCGCCGATCTGCGCGTGGAAGCCGAGCGCGTGTCGGGCGACGACAACACGATTCTGTATGGCTTCAGTGTGTTTGCTGAACAAGAACTGCTGCTGAACGGCCGCGCCATTGTGGTACTGGATGCGGCGTTGCTGGATGCGACGAAACCGGGGAGTTCATTATGAAGCGCGCGCTGGTCACCGGCGGCAGCGGCGGCATCGGCGCGGCGATCTGCCGCCGCCTCGCCGCCGACGGCTATTTTGTGTACGTTCACGCCAACCAGAATCTCGCGAAGGCGCAGACGCTGGTCGAGACCATCCGCGCAGACGGCGGCCAGGCCGAGGCGCTCGCTTTCGACGTCACCGACGCCGACGCCAGCCGCGCCGCGCTCGAAGCGCTCATTGCCGATTCACCGATCCAGGTGCTGGTGAACAACGCCGGTATCCATGACGATGCGGTTTTCCCCGGCATGAACGCGGCGCAGTGGCACGGTGTGCTGGACGTATCGCTCAACGGTTTCTTCAATGTCACCCAGCCACTGACGATGGCGATGATTCGCAGCCGCTGGGGGCGGATCATCACGATCACCTCCATCGCCGGCATCACCGGCAACCGCGGCCAGGTCAATTATTCGGCCGCCAAGGGTGCGCTGCACGCTGCCACCAAATCGCTGTCGCTCGAACTCGCCAGCCGCGGCGTCACGGTCAACGCGGTGGCGCCGGGCATTATTCAAACCGAGATGATCGACGGCGTGTTCGACAAGCAAGCCATCGAAGCCATGGTGCCGATGAAACGCGCCGGGCGGCCGGAAGAAGTCGCGAACGTCGTGAGCTTTCTCGCCTCGGAACAGGCGAGCTACCTTACAGGCCAGATCATTTCTGTGAATGGCGGCATGATTTGAGCGCCCCGGCACTCGCGGTCCATCAGACCGAGGCCCTGCTGTTTTTTACCCTGCTGCAACTGACGCTGATTGTGCTGGCTGCCCGCCTCGGCGGCGTGCTGGCGCAGCGCGTCGGGCAGTCACCCGCGGTGGGTGAAATCATCGTTGGCATCCTGTTGGGGCCGTCGCTGTTCGGCCTGCTCGCGCCCGATCTGTTTCAGACCGTCTTCCACTCGACGCCCGCAGCGCCGATGCAGATGCTGTCGCAGATTGGTCTGATTTTGCTGATGTTCCAGATCGGCCTCGAGTTTGATTTTGCGCACCTGACCGAGCGCAACAACCGCCGCGCCGTCACCTATATCGCCAGCGCCAGCATGATCGCGCCGTTTGCGCTCGGCTTCGGCTTTGGCTGGTTCACCGCGCCGCTGCTGTCGCCCGGCGTCGACCGGCTCGCCTCGGCGCTGTTCATCGCCACCGCCTTCTCCATCACCGCCTTGCCCATCCTCGGCCGGATCATGATGGAGTTCAAGATCACCCGCCTGCCCATCGGCGTCATCGCCATCAGCGCCGCCGCCATCAACGACGTCGTCGGCTGGCTGCTGCTGGCGCTCATCACCACGCTTACCCTGGCCGAGTTCAGTGCCAGCGCCTTCGCCGTCAAAGTGGCGCTGGTCGGCGCATTCTTTGTCGGCTGGTGGTTTGTGGTGCGGCCGTTGATGAAGCGCATCATCCGCGCCAGTCAGACGACCCCCGCGCCCGCTGGCGAAAAAGCCGGGCGCGGCAGGCTCAGCCACAACCTGCTCGGCATCCTGCTCGCCGGCATTTTCATCTCGGCCATGACCACCTACCAGATCGGCATCTTCGCCATCTTCGGCG
>JAABQE010000125.1 GCA_011391655.1 Hydrogenophilales bacterium | reverse complement strand
AGACCCGGATGGAGGAATTGATCTGCGACGGCGTGCTGGTGTCCACACCCGCCGGTTCCACCGCCTATAATCTGTCAGCGAACGGGCCGATCCTGCCGCTGGAGGCCGATCTGCTCGCCCTCACCCCGATCTCGCCGTTCCGGCCCCGGCGCTGGCGCGGCGCGTTGCTGCCATCGGCCAGCCAGATCGAATTCGAAGTGCGCGAGGCCCGCAAACGGCCGGTATCCGCCGTGGCCGATCAGATGGAGGTGCGCGACGTCGCCCACGTGAAAGTGGCCATCGACCGCTCCATCTCGCTGCAGCTGCTGTTCGATCCGGAATATGCCCTGGACGACCGGATAAGCCTCGAACAGTTCGCCAGTTGAGGAAACCCCTTGGCAAGCGCGGCCACCCTCGCTAAGGGGGCGCTCCCACGCTGTTCCTCGGTAGCTCAGCGGTAGAGCAGTCGACTGTTAATCGACTGGTCGCAGGTTCGAATCCTGCCCGGGGAGCCAGCGTGGGATTATTGGCTCTTCATGGTCGCAGGCTTGGCCCGACCCGCTGAACGCGGCGCCTCCCCCTGCCAGTGCATTACCAACATTGCCGTGCGCATGGGCGCCCACCGCCTTGCAATTTGGACACAAGCCGCCGAATGGAATCAGGGGCCGGCAGCAACAATCCGTTCACGTCTTGCGCGTCCCGGTCTTCAGTCGCTGCACAATGTAAAATAACATGAATTTTACGGGATTTCAGCGCTGCTGCGTCTTGTCGGTGGGGAAGGACCGCGCATGTCAAATGCCGAACGGCATTCACGGTTGGGGGAAGTGGTGGCGCAGTATCGGCTGCCGCTGCTGCGATTCTTTCAGCGCCGTGTCGGTCCGGGCGACGATGCGGATGATCTGGTGCAGGACGTGTTCAGCCGTCTGGTCGCCAAGGACCTTGCCGCGATCGAAAATATCGAAGGCTATGTGTTCCAGATCGCCGCCAATGTGGTGCGCGACAGAGCCCGCAGGGCCGGCGTCCGGCGCATCATGACCGAAGCGCCCGAAGGGCTGGATTACGAGGACGAAGCCGGCTTTTCGCCCGAACGTATCCTGCAAAGCCGGGAAGCGCTCCAGCTTCTGGTGGCGGCCCTGTACGAGCTGCCTGAACCGATCCGGATCGTGTTCAGCCATTATCATTTCGATGGCGTCGCCCAGGTGGAAATTTCCCGCCGGATGGGCCTGTCGCTGAGCACGGTGGAAAAACACATGGCCAAGGCCAACGCCCACCTCCTCGATCGCATGCGGAACGTCCGATGAGCTGGCTGGGCAATACACCGGACGAAGCCGCCGCCGCGTGGGACGCCCGCCTGCGCGGTGCCAAGATGACCGAACGCGACCACCGGGATTTTCAGGCCTGGTTGCAACAGGATCCCGAGCATCATCTGGCCTATGATCGTTTGCAGAGCGCGCTGCGCCTGCTGCGCGCCCATGCCGATCTGCCGGAATTGAGCGCCCTGCGCGACGAGGCCCGCAACAGCGTGGGCGCCAGCAAGCGCCGGAGATTCGCGTCCATGCTGGGCATTGCCGCCAGCGTCGCCATCGTCAGCCTGTTCGTCGCGCTGCCGCAATCCGAACGCGGCCCGTCGATCCTGACCGAACTGCATGGTGAGCAGATCTATTCGACCGCACCGCATGAACGCACACGGGTGACGCTGGCCGATGGCTCGCTGGTCACGCTTGATTCGGGCACGCGCATGGCGGTGCGGTTGAGCGATGCCCGCCGCGATGTCACGCTGCTCAGTGGCCGGGCGCTGTTCAAGGTGGCCAAGGATCATGATCGGCCGTTCACCGTGAAGGCTGGCACCCGCACGATCACGGCGCTGGGCACGGTGTTCGATGTGCGCGTGTCACCGCGTGAGCTGCGAGTGACGCTGGCCGAAGGGCTTGTCGCGGTGCGGCCGGTGGCCGCCGGCCGGCAGGCGCCGCAGCAGATCCTGCAACCCCGGCAACAATTGGTCGCGTTGGTGGGGACATCCGCGCCGATGCTGCGCACGGTCGATATCCAGAACGCGCTGGCCTGGGCCGATCGGCAGTTCTTCTTTGAAGACGAACCACTGGCCAGCGCTGTCGAGGAAATCAATCGCAGCGGCGATCTGACGATCATTGTCGATCCGTCGGTGGCGAGCCTGCGCATCAACGGCATGTTCCGCGTCAGCGACGAAGCCGCCTTTACCCGCGCGCTGAAGATGGCGTTGCCCGTCGATGTGCTCCGCGACCGGCAGGGCCGCCTGCTGGTGTCCCGCCCGCCGGTTGGCAGCAAGGCCACTGATCTTTGACGCCTGTCGTCAGCCCCCTTCCCTGCCCACCCAACAAAGAGAAGCATCCATGCGCAGACATCTGACTCATCTGGCTTTGGCCGCCTGCATGTTGCCGGCCCCGCTGGCCGCACACGAGGCACCCAGCGCCGCCCGGCTGAAGGCAGACGTGGAAAAGCTGGTAAGCTTTGGCACCCGCCATACCGCGTCGGATGCCGATCACCCGACGCGCGGCATCGGTGCCGCCCGCCGCTGGTATGCCAGCGAGATGGCAAAGATCAGCGCCGGCTGCGGCGGCTGCATCACCACATCGACGCTCGAACGCGTGTTCACCAACGACCGCCTGCCCAAGGGCGCAAACGTGGTGGACGTACTGGGCATCCAGAAGGGCCGTGATCCGAACCGCGTGGTGATCGTGCAGGGCCACATCGACAGCCGCGTGTCCGACGTGTTGAACGCCACCGCCGATGCGCCGGGCGCCAACGACGATGCCTCCGGTGTCGCGCTGGTGATCGAGGCTGCGCGCCTGCTGTCGAAACAGAATTTCGATGCGACCATCATCTATGCCGCGCTGTCGGGCGAGGAACAGGGCCTGCTGGGCGGCACGCTGCTGGCGGAAACCGCCAAGGAACGCGGCTGGGTCGTCAGTGCCGTGCTGAACAATGATATCGTCGGCAACACGCTGGGCATGAATGGCCAGCGCGTGGACGACCGGGTGCGCGTGTTTTCTGAAGGCATCCGTTTTTCCGAAGGCGCAGCCGAACAATTGCTGCGTCGCGGCAATGGCGGCGAAGATGACGGCCCAAGCCGGGCGCTGGCCAAGGCCATCGATCATGTCGCCATGGACATGAAGGGCGCGCTGGACGTGTTC
>JAABQE010000124.1 GCA_011391655.1 Hydrogenophilales bacterium | reverse complement strand
GCTCGGGTTGCCGCTGCAGCAGCGCATCGTTGATCAATATGTACGCAATCAGGCTACGTTTCGTTTGGCGCGGCAGGCGTTGTGGCGCGAATCCTGGATGTTTTGGTCGCTGCAGGCGGAGGCCTGGCTGGGCATGCTGAAACAGGCCTATCGTGGCCCGCATAGCGCGGAACTCAAACCGCATGTTGCCGAGATGGCCGTGCGCGCGTTGCGCTACGCAGGGCTGGTGATGCGCTGGGACTATCACCAGGCGCGCAATCCGGTGTCATCCGGTTGGTGTCGTTTGCACAAGCTTTATCGCCTGGTTGAGCGCGATGGCCTGGCCCTGAACGAGGTGATGTTCAATTCGCGTGCGACCCATTGCGCTCGCGAATACTCGCTGGCCATGCTGATGGGCCTGGTGCAACCGGTGGGCTATCGTGCCCAGGAAATTGAATCGATCGCCCAGATATTTGAAGGGTATGAGTCGTTGTCTTTGCCCGAAAAAGAACCGCATCGTGAATTGCACACGCATATGGTGGATTTGTCGCAGGACGAAGGCGCCTTTGTGCTGGATAGCGGTTGGGTGAAAGGGCGCCGCTTGCGTTATTTTGCCTTGCGCCCCCTGGTCGATTATTTGAAGGCACTCGATTCAGGTTCGGATTCCGATTTGGACAAATCCCTTACGCGGCAGGTTACAAGCCTGATTGAGCGCGGCGGCGTTCGTCGCAACCGCCATCGTACGCATCGTTTTGGCCGGGTCTGGGTGGCGGCGGGTATGCCCAATATTCTGGCGGCGCTGCTTGGCCCTGCTGCGGTCAAAAGCCGCCCCTCGCTCGAACCCTGGATGCTGCGTGATGAAAGTACGGAAGGGTTGGGCTTTGCCTTGCCAGAAGACCAGGCGGTGCCACATGGTCGTTTGGTGGCAGTGAGCTGGGATCCGTCGGAAAACGTGTGGCAACTGTTGGCCACTCGCTGGAATCGCAAGGAGAACGACCAGAATCTGGTTGGAACGGAGCGTCTGTCGCGTCATCCCAAACGGGTGGAAATCTATTCCGATGAGTCTGAGTCAGCCGTAGCCCTGGAAAAAGTGTGGGCGGTGTATTTGCCGATGACGCACACCGAGCTGAGCGTGAGCAACCTGCTGATTCCGCAGTCGCATTACAAACTGGGCGCGTCGCTGATGCTGCGTGAAGACGATGTGGTCTACCGCTTGCGTTTGGGTGAAGTACAGGAAAGCCATGAGGAATGGCTGCGCGTGAGCATGGATGTGGTGGGGCGGGAGCAGTTTGCGGCGGCGGCCTGAGTCGTCACCCTGATCGTTACCCCGGCGGCTAGTCTGCCACGTGATTCAGCGCGTTCGAATGTCACCAAAATGGAAGTCGAATGCCCCGTTGCGGCGATCTTCGAAATATTGCTTGAGCGTGGCGCGTATGGTGCGAAACGCGATTTCGTCCCAGGGGATTTCGGCTTCAGAGAACAGCCGGGTTTCCAGCGATTCGATGCCCGGCTTGAAGTCCAGGTCGAGCAAACGGGCGCGAAACATGAGGTACACCTGATTGATATGCGGCAGGTTGTACAAGGTATACAAGCCGCCGACCTCGATGCGGGCGCCGGCTTCTTCCCAAGTCTCGCGCGCGGCGCCTTCCAGCGTCGTTTCGCCGTTTTCCATAAAGCCGGCGGGTAGGGTCCAGAGGCCGTATTTGGGCTCGATGGCGCGACGGCACAACAACACTTTGTCTTCCCATTCCGGCAGGCAGCCGACGACCATTTTCGGGTTCTGGTAATGGATCGTGCCGCAACCGGGGCACACATGGCGCGGCAGGTGATCGCCCGCGGGCACGCGCAGCATGACGGTGCTGCCGCATTCACTGCAAAAGTTCATGTTGCGTCCATTCAGTCAGAGTGGGTGCACGGTAACAAAACGCGGCTGCATTGATCAAGCGCAAGTCCTGATCAAGTTTGAACGCACTGAATCGTGGCTTACATGCCGATGCCAAACACCGCCAGGCGATCCCGGGCGGCATCCGTGTGCCCGCGCCAGTTTTTTGCGCTGCGGGTTTGAATCCACTGGCTGGGCAGGCTGAGATCCGCACCCACGCTGATGAGGGTGGTGGGCGCCAGGGTTTGCGCCAGGGCTTCCAGCAAGGCCGCACTGCGGTAGGGCGTTTCGATGAACAGTTGGGTGGCGCGGTCGCGGCGCGCGGTGTGCTCGAGCGCGTGGATGGCCTGGCTGCGCTCGGGTTCCTTGGCGGGCAGGTAGCCGTGGAAAGCGAAGCGCTGTCCGCCCAGCCCCGAGGCCATCAGCGCCAGCAGGATCGACGAGGGACCGATCAGCGGAACCACCGCGATGCCTTCGCGATGTGCGGCGAGGACGAGCGCCGCACCGGGGTCGGCGACGGCGGGACAGCCCGCTTCGGACAGCAGGCCGACATCGTGCCCGGCTTTGAGCGGCGTCAGCAGCGACGGGATCAAGGCAGCGGGGGTGTGTTCGTTGAGTTCTTCGATGTGCAGTACCTGGATCGGCAGTGGATGCCCCATGGCCTTGAGATGCGCACGCGCGGTTTTGGCACGCTCGACGACGAAGTATTCGAGGCGGCGGGCGACGGCGAGGGTATCCGGCGGCAGGCAGGCATGCGGGTCAACCGGACCCAGCGGAACCGGGATCAGGTAGAGGCTGGCCATGTCAATACGTCCACGCCCTCGTTCAGCAGCATCTCGGTCAGTGCCATCAGGGGCAGGCCGATCAATGCGGTGGGATCGGGGCTGTCCATGCGGGTCATCAATGCGATGCCGAGCGCCTCGCTTTTAGCTGAACCGGCACAGTCGTAGGGCGTTTCCTTTTCGAGATAGGCGGTGATCTGCGCGTCGGTGAGCGGGCGGATGTGCACCACGGTCGGCACGTCGCGCGTTTGGGTGTGGCCGGTGCGGCTGTTGAGCAAGGTCAGCGCGGTGTGGAACACCATGGCGCGGCCCTGCATTTTTTTGAGCTGGGCAAAGGCGTTGTTAAAGTTGCCGGGCTTGCCGAGTTGTTCGCTATCGAGCATCAACACCTGGTCGGAGCCGATGATGAGCGCGTCGGGATGGTGGGTAGCCGCAGCCTGCGCCTTCAGCACCGACAGCCGCAACGCGGTGGCCGAGGGCGTTTCGTCCGCTAGCGGTGTTTCATCGACGTTGGGCGA
>JAABQE010000123.1 GCA_011391655.1 Hydrogenophilales bacterium | reverse complement strand
GTCGCGATCGAGGAAGGTGAACACCGTGTCGAGGTGCATCGCCGCGCGGCTCTTCGGCATCTGGCAGGCGATCACGCGCGTCGCTGCCCCGTGCCTGAAGAGTTCGCGCGCCACTTGCGTTACCGCCTGGCGGGTGGTGCGCTCGCCCATGCCGATCAGGACCGCCCCTTTGCCGATGGGCATGACATCACCGCCTTCTATCGAGGCCCCTGCGAAATCTTCGTCGGAATCACCCCACCAGATGCGGAAGTCGCCGCCCGCGAACATCGGGTTGAACGCGTAGACCGCGCGCTGCAGCAGGGTTTCCGGCTTGCGGGCGGGCCAGAACATCGGGTTGACGGTGACCCCGTTGTAGATCCAGCAGGAGGCGTCGCGCTGGAACAGGGTGTTTGGGAGCGGCGGCAGGATAAAGTCCCCGCCGCCGAAAGTGTCGACGAGACGTTTTGGGTCAGGCGCATCCGGCAGCTCGGAGATCGCGAGGCCGCCGATCAGGTGCTCGGCGAGCTGCCTGGCTGGCATGTCGTCGAGCCAGGGGCGGATTGCGTCAGCCGTGAACGGACCCACGGCATTCGCGGTGATACGGCGGTCGAGTACGAAGCGGCGTCCTTCCGGCACGTCAAGCGCCTGCGCCAGCATGTCGTGGAGGTCGAGCACCTCGACGCCGCGCTCCTGCATCTTGAGCACGAAATCGTAATGATCTTTTTGCGCCTCGTGCACCCAGATGACGTCGTCGAATAGCAAGTTGTGGCAGTTGTCTGGCGTCAGGCGCTGATGGGCCAGGCCCGGCCGGCACACCATGACAGTTCGCAGTTTTCCAACCTCGGAATGGACGCCAAACTTGCGCATTTTCAGCCTCTCAGGTTAAAGCAGAACGAAAAGGTGAGTCATCGCGCCGACCTGGAATCAGGCGGGCCATTTAATAAGGTGGCCACAATGAACCTTGAATCGGTCATGTGAATTTCATCGCCGCACCCTTGAGGCCGACGCTCAGACTATGCGCTTGCGCGTCGTGCGGTCATCAAAAATACCGGGTAGTCCCGGGTTCCGGTCACCTGTTCCTTGGCAATGCAGAACACGGTCTGGAACTGGATATCAGCAAACCCCGCCTGTGCGGCGCGCTGGCTCAGGTCGGCGCGGTCGAAGCCATGGTGTACGTCGATCTCCGGGCCGTGAAACGAGCCGTCTTCCTGGTCGAGGTCGGCGATGCACAGGGTGCCGCCGGGCTGCAGCAGGTCGTGGAAAATGTGCAGAATGTGATTGGTGTCGGGCACGTGGTGCAGCGTCATCGCGCTGACGATCAGGTCGAAGCGCTGCGCCGGCGGCGGCTCGATCAGCAGGTCGAGCTTCACCGGCGTCATGTTGATGACGCCTTGCGCGGCGATCTTTTCGGCCACCACCTCGAGCATGCCGCTCGAACTGTCCGCCAGCAGGATCGTGCCGAGCTCATCCTTGAGCGGAAACGACAGCAGGCCCGTGCCGCAGCCGTAATCAAGGGCACTCATGCTGCGGTGCAGCGGCACAGCCTGGCGAATGGCGTCGGCAATCTTCAGCCCGCGTTCGCGGAATACCGGGTTGTCGTCCCATTGACGGGCTTTGCTGTCGAAATGTGTGGCGTCGAGTTGGGTGGTTTGATTGTGGGTCATGATGATCGGAATGAATGTGCCTGAAGGCATGGGGTTGTCAGGAATCTCTACGTTGATAATTCCATGTATGCCACGCCTGCTCCATAGCTGGCAAGCTTGGCTTTCAGCGGCGCTGATGCCGGCACAACCCGAAAGCCGTAGCGTTGCCAATAGGGCGCGGAGTTTTGCACGGCAACGAGGCTGGCGCGTCCAAGGCCTGAGTCCCTCAGTTGCGTCAGAAACGTTTTTACCAACGCGCGCCCGGTGCCAAATTTTCGTGCACTTGGCGCCACCGCAAGGTCATGCAGATAGAGGCAATCAGGTGAAAACGGTAATCGACACGTTGCGGCATTCAACATGGGTGGACTTGAACATTCCCAGGGCAGGGCGATCAGGTAGCCAACGGTGTCGCCATCGAGCGATGCAATAAAGCAGGTCGACTGGGACGCACAGAGTTTTGCGTGCAGGGATTCATCCGACTCGGGCGTTACCTCGGTGTAACAGACGGCCTGAATCGCCAGCACGGCCGGGATGTCGGCCTCCGCCATCATCCGGATATCAATGATTGTCTGCATCATGGGTTTTTGCGCGTTACACGGGGTGGCTTATCAAACGGAATCATCTTGCCGGGGTGAGGATTGGGGCGCAACGCACTCGGTCGGATCGGCGACGAAGAACCACCCAATCGCGATGAAAATCGGGACAGCCAGGAACCACATGGCTTCAGACGTCGCACCCTGGCCGATGAATCCAATCGTGAGACCCAACGCAATACAGGCAAGCAGCAGCAAGAGCCGTCTGGCAATCGAAGGGCGGGCCGTGGCGGCGTCCCCCTGTTGCGGCAAGGGCGCATGGTCTGGCAAGTGCGGATGCGGGTTTGGCGGAATGGTCTTCATGGTAAGTGCATGAAACGAAGGCTGGTCATTTAAATGATGTCCCAATTTATTCGCGGCTGCATCAATGAATCAAGCCATGTAAACAACTCGAGTGTGTATTCATTTTTGTAGCACAGCCGCCCAGCGCGTCAGTTTTTCTTCAAACGGCATGGCCGCATGGGCCGGGCTGGTGGACGGAAGCGTTTCGCAGCGAATGGCACGCACGCTGGCCGGCAAGCCGGGCAGCACCAGCCGCCGGTAGAGTTCGGCCGCCTTGCCGCCGTTGAAGCAGATCAAGCCGATGCCCGGATGGGATTCGATGAACGCGGCGAGGTCGTTCGGCACCACGCTTGAATGCACGATCGCGGCGTCGAGGCTACCCGGCCGTTGCGCCGAGGCGCAGACGTCCCACAGGGCGATCCCGTTCTGGACCAGGCGTTGCGTGCGTTCCGCGTAGGGCACTTCCGGGCCTGCTTCGAACAGTCGGCCCATGATTTTCCAGAACGCATTGTGATGCTGGGCGTAGTACTGCTGCCGCTGCAGCGACACCTGTCCGGGCAGGCTGCCGAGGATCAGAATTCGCGCGTGCGCGTCGGCGATGGGTGGGAAGCACTTGTCAGGCATGGGCTCTCGTCATTCCGGGCTTGACCCGGAATCCAGTCAA
>JAABQE010000122.1 GCA_011391655.1 Hydrogenophilales bacterium | reverse complement strand
TACCCCCGCTGGATGAGCTTGGCACGCTGGTCACGCCGGATGAAACTGCATTGATTCCGGAATTACGGGCGGAATTGCTGGACAATGACACCCCGCAGACGTTTAGCGCGGTGATTGAAATCGCCCGCGCCGCACTGAGTAGTACAGCCACCGAGACTCATTAATATGGCACGACCTTTATCCCCCATCCGCCGCTCACCGACTGCCCCCATGGGGCGGGCGGCGAGCCGCCTGCAACACGCCATCGCCCCCGAGGCCGCCAGCGAGCGCCTGCAAAAAGCGCTCGCTTCGGCCGGCGTCGGCTCACGCCGCGAAATGGAAGAATGGATTGCCGAGGGCCGCGTGCAGGTCAACGGCGAAACCGCCACCATCGGCAGCAAGGTCGGCCCGCGCGACGTGGTCAAGGTCAGCGGCCGCCGCGTCTATCTGCGGTTTGACGAGAAGCGCACCCGCATCCTGATTTACCACAAGTCGGACGGCGAAATCGTCACCCGCGACGACCCCAAAGGCCGCGCCACCGTGTTTGATGCCCTGCCCAAGCTGCGCGGCGCCAAGTGGATCGCTATCGGCCGGCTGGACTACAACACCGACGGCTTGATGATTTTCACCACCAATGGCGAACTGGCCAACAACCTGATGCACCCGCGCTTTGAAGTCGAACGCGAATACGCGGTGCGGGTATTGGGCGAACTGACCGAAGACATGATTGCGCAGCTGATCGCCGGGGTGGAACTCGACGACGGCCCGGCACACGTGCAAAGCTGTTTTGCCGGCGGTGGCGAAGGGGTCAACAAGTGGTATCGCGTCATCATCAAGGAAGGCCGCAAACGCGAAGTGCGGCGCCTGTTCGAGCATTTCGGGTTGACGGTGTCGCGGCTGACCCGCGTTCGCTTCGGTCCGATTGCGCTGCCGCCGCAATTACGGCGCGGCCAAAAGATGGAACTCGAAGATGATCTGGTCGCACGCGTGCTCGAATGGGCCGAAATGGCACCCAGCCCACGCCGCCAGATTCGCGGGGTGCCCGACAAGCACACGCGCAAGCCGCGCATGCGTTAAGCGAGTGGGTTGATCAAGCGTCCGACAGCGCTGATCAAAGCCTGAAATGAAACGGCCTGCACAAAAATGTGCAGGCCGTTTGTTTTGACGTTGGACTCACTTTACTTCTCGGTCAGCTTTTTAATCACGCCCGCCGCCCACTCGCGGCCACCCAAACCGAACGCCAGCGCAAACGCCAGGCCAATCGCACCGAAGCCGATCTGGAAGGCGGCGGTCAGCAGGGTGGTGCCGATCGCCAGCTGTTCCAGCGCCACAAACACCACAAAGATGATCACGCCATATTCCGACAGCGTGCTGATGGTGAGCGCGCCTTGCACGCCGATATTGTTGAGGTAGGCAAACACCATGCGGTTGATGAAGCGTGCCACCAGCACGCCGAACACCAGCACCAGAATGGCGACGATGATGTTGGGGATATAGAGCACGATCTTGTTGAACAGCTCCGCCACCATATGCAGCCCGAGGCTGTTGGCCACGGTGACCATGACCACAAAAATGATGACCCAGTAAGTCAGCCGGCCCAGCAGGCGCGATAGCGACACATCGAGATTGCCTTGCTTGAGAAATGCCTCGATGCCGGTTTTTTCGGCGAGGCTGTCGAATTTCAACACGTCGAGCAGCTTCATCACCCCGGTTTTTGCCAGGTTGGCGAGCACCCAGCCCATAAACAACAACACCAGCGCGGCGAGCAGTTGGGGCACAAAGCTGGCCAGTTGCGTCCAGAAAGTGGTTAGCGAAGCGACGAAGACATCCAGTTGCTGTTGCATGGTTTGCTCCTGTGATTGCAGGTTAAAACGGCAGGGTAGCCAGAATGAGACCGCTACGTTGCGGGCATTATAAACACAGCCCCTTGCCAGGTTGACTGGCGCGTTCCCATCACTAAAACCTGTCATCGCCGTCAGTCGATCCTGAGCCGGGCAAGTTTTCCCGAATAAATGGGGAACTGAACAATCCAGCAACTGCATTTTTAGTGGCATTTTCAGTGGCGAGACGCACGCAGGCATGGCTTTAAGTATTTTGCCCATATGCCGATATCACCTACTGTGGCTGACTGTCTGGCGCGACATCTGTGATGGGTGTTCGCTCTCAATGCATATCTAAAGACTGAATCTCATGAATGAAAACAAAATCCTGCCCGTTGCAGTCAGTGCTGCTTTCCTTCTGAATTCAATTCGACCCCGCATAGGGCACGGCAAGCATTTACGTCTTGTGCCTCCGCTCCTGACTTGCCTGTCTTTGCTGACCGTTTCAACGATCTCCACCGCAGCGAACGCCGATATCACCCAGATGAGCCTGGAGCAGTTGCTGGACGTCAGCATCACCGGCGCCTCCAAGTACGAGCAGAAGCAGGACGAAGTCGCCGCCGCGGTCAGCGTCATCACCCGCAGCGAAATCAAGGCCTTCGGCTGGCGTACCCTTGACGAGGCCCTGGCCAGCCTGCCCGGCATCCACACTACTTACGACCGCCAGTACAACTATGTCGGTACGCGCGGCTTCGGCCTGCCCGGCGATTTCAACACCCGCTTGCTGCTGACCCTCAACGGCAACCGGCTCAACGACGTAGTGTATGACTCGGCCATCTCGGGGCGGGCGTTCCCGGTCGATGTTGACCTGATCGAGCGCATCGAATTCATTCCTGGCCCGGGCGGCGCCGTGTACGGCCACAATGCCCTGTTCGGCGTGGTGAATATCGTGACCCGCACGGGCGCGGAGGTGGACGGTACCGAACTCGCCGTTGCCTACCAGGATCTGCACGCTGCGCGCGAGGGGCGCGTGACCTGGGGCAAGGTGCTGGAGAACGGTCTCGACGTGGTGTTGTCTGCGAGCCTGATGAAGGCGAGCGGGGAAGACTATTTTCTCGAATATCCCGGCGCCAGCACCGAATACCCGTGGCTTACCACCGAAAGCGGCATCGTCCAGGGCATGGACGGCGAGCGGGACAGGGAATTTTTGGCGCATCTGGGACGCGGCGCCTGGCTGTTCGACTTTTCATACGGCGACCATCGCAAGGACGACCCCACCGCGCAGTACTACAGCGTTCCGCTGGTGCCCGGGCAATACCAGCGCGACCGCCACCTGCTAACCCAGTTGCAGTACCAGGATCGCTTCGCCGAGGACACGCTGGAATTCACGGCCCGGCTGTTTCTCGGACGTGAACGCTACACGGGCATCTTCTATGGGGCGAACGATACCCTCACTGCAAGCAAGCCGTATTTCGCAACGGGGTCCAGCGACTGGCAAGGTATCGAATTGCGTCTCTTGTCCACTGCCTGGTCGGACCACAAGCTGATGCTGGGCCTGGAGGCCCAGGACAACGCGCGTCGTGACCAGACCTACGAGGATCTGGATGAGCCTGTCAACGACATCGTGATTTCCGGATCGGGGTGGCGCGTGGGGGTTTATGCCCAGGACGAATGGGCGATGACGGAGACCCTGACGGCCACCCTGGGGCTGCGCTTCGACCGCAACGACGTCATCGGCAACGCGGTCAGCCCGCGCGCCGCACTGATCTGGAAGGCGACGCCGCAAACGACCGTGAAGGCGCTCTATGGCCGTGCCCACCGCGCGCCGAATGCGTTCGAGCGCGACTACGGCGACGGCTACTCTCAGGCGATCAACCCCGAGCTCGACGGCGAGACGATCGATACGCTGGAGTTGGTGGCGGACCAGCGCATCGGCAAGGATTTCGGGGTGCGCGCCTCGCTCTATCGCTGGAGCATGCAGAATCTCGTGGTGCTCGGGATCGATCCCGTGAGCGGCGCATCGCAATATCAGAGCGGCGAAGACGTCGAAGCCACCGGCCTCGAGCTTTCCGCCGACAAGATCTGGGCATGGGGTGGCCGCCTGCGCGGCAGCCTGTCGTATCAGGACGTGGCCTATGTAAGTGGCGTCGGGCTGGACAATTCCCCGCAGTTGCTGGGCAAGCTCAATTTCTCCAGTCCGCTGGCATCGACCGGCGTGCGCTTCGGCTATGAACTCCAGTATTCGGGAGAGCGTCAGGCCATCGATGGCAGCGACCTCAGTGGCTACTGGCTGTCCAATCTGCACCTGAGCGCGGACACCTGGGCCAAGGGGCTGGAGGTGTCGCTCGGCCTCTACAATCTGTTCGATGCGCGCTACGAACACCCGGGTTCCGATATCAACTGGCAGAACGCCCTGGAGCAGGATGGTCGCAGCGCAAGGCTGAAACTGACCTACAGCTTCTGACCGGGACACGCCCACTGTGATGGATTGCAAACTCAAGCGCCACCTGTTGCTGGCTGCCAGCCTCATGCTGGTCAGCCTGGGTGCGTTTGGCCAGGCCACCCCGGAATATCGGGTCAAGGCTGGCTTTCTCTATAACTTTATTGCTTTTACCGAGTGGCCGCAGAAGGTGGGTAGCCCGCTGCCCCTGTGCGTTTATGGTGAGAATCCATTCGGTAATGAGTTGGATGCACTCGAAAGCAAGACTGTGAACGGGCGAAATCTCACGATCCGTAATCCGGGCAGCCTCGACCAGTTGAAAAGTTGTCGCGTGCTGTTTGTCGCCGGATCGGCCATCGGCAACTTGCCACGTATCCTTGAGGCCGTGCGCGGCGAACCCGTGCTGATCGTGGCGGACTCCAAGGATGCGCTCGACGCTGGCGCAAGCATCAACATGGTGCTTCGTCAGGGCAAGGTCGCCTTTGAGGTCAATCTGCCCGTGACCCGCCGCGCCGACCTGAGCCTTAGCTCGAAACTGCTGCGCCTGGCCAGCGAGGTGCGGCAATGACTTTGTACCACTGCGCTTACGCGTGTGCTCTTCAAAAAACGGCAGGCTTACCGTTAAAACCTGAATATCCGGTTTTGGATGCCGCTTTGGCCATTTTTCCCCGCAATGAGACTGTTCAGCATGACTGACTTCGCCAGAATTTCGTCGATAGTGGGATTGAGCCTGACGCTCTTTATGGCATTTCCAGCCCAAGCCGAGACCGATCCGGTCGATTTGAACCTGGAAGCTCTGGTGGAAACCCAGCTGAGCAGCGACTCCAAGTACGACCGCAAGCAAAGCAGCGCCGCCAAATACGAACAAAAGCAGAACGAAGTGGCGGCTTCAGTCAGCGTCATCACCCGCGACGAGATCAAGGCTTTCGGCTGGCGCACACTGGATCAGGCTCTGTCCAGCCTGCCCGGCATCCATATCACCGACGACCGCCAATACAGCTATCTGGGCGCGCGGGGCTTTGGCCTGCCCGGGGATTACAACACCCGGGTGCTGCTCGCCATCAATGGCAATCGCGTCAACGACGCGCTGTATGACGCCGCCATGATCGGGCGTGAGTTCCCGCTCGACATGGATCTGGTCGAGCGCATCGAATTTATCGCCGGCCCGGGCGGCGCCGTCTATGGCCAGAACGCCATGTTCGGCGTCGTCAACGTGATCACCCGCAGCGGCGCACTCGTCGACGGCGGCGAGGTGACCGCTGCCTGGCAAGATCTCCGGGCCCTGCGAGAGGGGCGCGTGAGTTGGGGCAAGGTGCTGGACAATGGCGTGGACGTGCTGCTTTCAGCCTCGGGCCTGGACGCGCGCGGCGAAAATCCGTTCATGGAGTTTCCCGGCGCCGACGCTTTTGGCTTCGCGACCTCCGGTGTGGCCGCAGGTCTTGACGGCGAGCGTGACAAGGAATTCTTCGCCCGCGTCAGCCGCGGTCCCTGGGGCCTGGATTTCGTGTATGGCGATCGCCGCAGGGAAGACCCCACCGCGCAGTACCTGAGCGACCCGCTGGCCCCCGGGCAATACCAGCGCGACCGTTATTTGCAGACTCAACTCGTCTATCAGGACAGCGTCTCCGGGGGCGCGCTCGATGTGCTGGGCCGCCTGTTCCTCGGCCAGGAGCACTGGAGCGGCCTCTACTTCTACGACGGCGCGCCGTATTATTTTGAAGGCATCGGCAAATGGTATGGCGCCGAACTACGGCTGCTGTATAAGGGCATTCCCAACCACACACTCATGCTGGGGACGGAGGTGCAGGTCAACGACCGCATCGTCCAGCGCAATGATGACCTCACCACGCCGGACCTCGAAGTGGACGTCCAGGGCTCGGGCTGGCGCGCCGGCCTCTATGCCCAGGACGAATGGCGCCTCAGCGACACCTGGTCAACCACCCTGGGCTTGCGGGTGGACCGCAACGATGTCACCGGCACCCAGCTGAGTCCGCGTGCGGCGCTGATCTGGCAGGCGACGCCAGTGACGACGCTCAAGGCCCTGTTCGGCCGCGCCCATCGCGCGCCCAACGCATCCGAGGCGACTTACGATGACGGCCAGTCCCTGGCGGCGAACCCCAGCCTGGAGGGTGAGCGCATCGATTCCGTGGAGTTGGTCGTCGATCACCGGCTGGCGAACGATTTCAACGTGCGTGGCTCGATCTACCAGTGGACGCTACGGGATGTCATCACGCTGGCCGACATCGGCGGGGGGCTGAGCCAATACCAGTCAGGTGGCACGGTGGACGCCAGCGGCGTGGAACTGTCGGCTGACAAGACCTGGGACTCAGGCAGCCGGCTGCGCGGCAGTGTGTCCTATCAGGATGTCGCCTTTGCAACCGGCAGCGCGCTCATCAACTCCCCCCACTGGCTGGGCAAACTCAATTATTCCTCCCCCTTGCCCTGGGCCGGGCTGCGCCTCGGCTATGAACTCCAGTACGACGCCAAGCGGCTGACGCCTGAGGGGGGTTACGTCGCCGACTACTGGCTGTCCAACCTGAATCTGACCGCCAGCAACTGGGCCAGGGGGCTGGAGGTATCACTGGGCATCCGTAACCTGTTCGACCAGGGGTACCAGCACCCGGCGCCGTTCACCAGCAGGAACTGGCAGAACGTTCTGGAGCAGGATGGCCGCAGCGTTCGAGTTAAGCTGGAGTACCGTTTCTGATGGTTGACTCGCGCCATCACGCCGTTGTTTCTGGTACATCGCAGCTTGCCCGATGCCCAGGGAGGCCGCGATGAGAGCCGCGCTGCGCGTCCTTGTCAGCACTCTGGCCTTGTTGTGCTGCGTGTCCCAGGCTGTTGCAGAAAACCTGGCCGAATACCGGATCAAGGCAGCCTTCCTGGTCAACTTTGCTTCATTTACCGAGTGGCCCGCCGAAGTGGGCAGTACCCTGAATCTGTGCGTGTACGGTCCGGATCCGTTCGGTGCGGAACTGGATCGATTCAAGGGCAGGAACGTGGGTGGGCGCAGCCTCACGGTTATGCGCGTTAACAGCGTGGACATGCTGGAAAATTGCCAGGTGGTATTCATCACGCGCCCGGTGATCGACAACCTGTTGCGTGTGCTCGACACTCTGAGCAGCAAGCCAGTGTTGACCGTGGCCGATTCACCGGGTGCCATGCGTCAGGGCGTCGCCCTCAACATGGGCACCCGGGAAAGCAAAGTGACGTTCGAGGCCAATCTGGCCGCAGCCCGCGGCAATGGGCTGAATCTCAGTTCGAAGCTGCTGACCCTGGCCAGCGAGGTCAGACAATGAAGCGGATCAAGTCAGGCACTGGCCGGGTTACGCTGGGGGACCAACTGCGCCGGATCAACCGGATCACGCTGGCTGTTGCCTTGAGCATTGTCGCCGTGATCATCATTGTGAGCAGTTTCACGATCAGCCTGTTTTCACTGGTGAACACGAGCCAGGTCAAGGGCAGCGTGCTGGCGGAAAACGCAACTGCCAGCCTGATGTTCAGCGATACCGATTCGGCCCATGCGCTATTGCAAACGCTGCGCTACTCGCCAGATGATCATGGCGTCGCGATTTACGATGCCAGGGGGAAACGGTTCGCGCAATATGTGGTCGCCGATCATGTGTTGCCTGTCTCGCTGGTATCCCTGCAGGCAAGCGTCAATTACGGGCTCGATCACATTGCTTTGGTGCAGCCCATTGTCCAGGATGACAACGTGATCGGTGGCATATATCTGATGGTTGGTATGGATGCGCTCTTCAGGCAAATTGGCTGGCAGGCCGGGATTACGCTGGCTGCAGCGGTGCTGGCGATACTGATCGCCAATCTGATGACACGCAGGCTCAACGCATCGGTGCTCCATCCGCTCCATGCCTTGTCCGGCCTGATGGATCAGGTTTCCATGCGCAAGGATTATTCACTGCGCGCCGAGCCCGTCGAGATCAGGGAAATAAACATGCTGGCTGGCGGGTTCAACGCGATGCTGGAACAGATCCAGCAGCGCGATTTTGAGCTGGCCACGCACCGCGAGCATCTCGAAGAGCAGGTGTTCAACCGCACCATCGAACTGACGCAGGCCAAGGATGCGGCCGAGGCGGCGAGCCAGGCCAAAAGCGAGTTTCTTGCCACCATGAGTCACGAAATCCGCACGCCGATGAATGGCGTGCTGGGGATGAACGAACTGCTACTCAGCAGCGAGCTGGTGCCACAACAGCAGCTGTGGGCTGAGTCGGTACAGCAGTCCGGCCAGCATTTGCTGGGGGTCATCAATGACATCCTTGATTTTTCCAAGATTGAATCCGGCCACTTGAACCTGGAGTCGGTCGAGTTCGACCTGGTTGAACTGGTTGAAGATACCCTGGCGATGTTCGCCCACCAGGCCGAGAACAAGGGTCTGGAGCTGGCTTCCCAGTTCATGCCACCGGAAGTGTCGATGGCCTTGCGCGGGGATCCGTTCCGGGTGCGCCAGATTGTGACCAACCTGGTTGGCAATGCGATCAAGTTCACAGAAGAAGGCGAAGTCGTGGTGCGGGTAGCGCTGCAGGGTGAATCCGGAGAGGATGCCATGATCAGTCTGTGCGTCGAAGATACCGGCATCGGCATCGAGCCGGAGTCGCAGAGCCGGATCTTCGAGCATTTTTCGCAGGCGGATGGCTCCACCACCCGCAAGTTTGGCGGCACCGGTCTCGGACTGGCGATCTGCAAGCGGCTGGTGGAACTGATGGGCGGACGTATCCGGGTTGAAAGCGCACCCGGGCAGGGCGCGAAATTTTTCATCGACTTGCGGCTGCCGCGAACAACCGGCGCGGTGAAGGCACAGCAATCAACCGTGCTGAGCGGGGTGCGTGTGCTGGTGGTGGATGACAACCAGACCAATCGTGACGTACAGCAACAGCAGCTGGAAGGCTGGCGCATGCGCGTAACCTGCGCCGAGGGGGGCGAGGCGGCGCTGCAACTGATGGCGCAGGCCGTGGCAGACGGCAACCCTTTCGAGCTGGCTGTACTGGACATGCATATGCCGAAAATGGACGGCTTGCAGCTGGCGCGTACCATTCATGCCGATCCGCAACTCAACAGCACGCGCCTGATGATGCTGACCTCGACCTATACCCATGCCGACCAGCAGACCCGGCAGGATGCGGGCATTCTGCGCTGTATCAACAAGCCGATTCGCCGCGCAGATCTGTTTCGCGTCGTCAGCAGTGTGCTGGCCACCGAACCCTCCCTGGCTGATCATCAAAAGCCGAAGTCTGCGTCGCTTGATACCCCCTTGCTGGGCACAGTGCTGCTGGTCGAGGACAACCCGGTCAACCAGAAAGTGGCGCAAGCCATGCTGGCTAAACTGGGGATGCCGGTGGTAGTTGCCAATAACGGCCAGGAAGCGGTAGAAATGGTGAAGGATCGCGCTTTCGACCTGATTCTGATGGATTGCCAGATGCCGGTCATGGATGGATATGAGGCCACCACTGCCATACGTGCGATGCCGGGCGGGCGTGGCGAAAAACTTCCAATCATTGCCTTGACTGCCAATGCGATGCAGGGTGACCGCCAGAAATGTCTGGATGCGGGGATGGACGACTTCCTCTCCAAGCCTTATAGCCTGTTGCAGTTGAAGATGACCTTGCTGCGCTGGTTGTCCATGGTGGCGCAGGACAGGGATGAGGTGGATGCCCTTCAGCCAGCCCAACCATTCAGCGTTGCGCCCACATCCGCAATCAATCTGAACGTTCTGGAATCGTTGCGTGAACTCGATCCGGAAGGCGGCATGGGGCTGGCACACGAAATTATGCACACCTTCCTCAAGTCAGCGCAGCAGCGTGTCGATCATATTGAGCTGGCGATCGCTAGCGGTGACAGTAAAATGCTGGGGCAGGCTGCACATGCACTCAAGTCCGGCACGGCCAATGTTGGCGCCGAGACCTTGTCTGGTCTTTATAAACAACTGGAAAAGCTGGGACGCGAGCAGCGGATTGATGAAGCCCGCGACTTGCTGGATGAAGTCAGACTAGAACACCAGCGTGCGGTGTCGGACATGCAGGCCATATTGTTGGAGGTGACTGAATGAGAGGAGCGCCGATCAGAGTGCTGGTGGCGGATGACGAGCCCACCGCGCGTCTGCTCATGAGTGCTGCCTTGAAAAAGGGTGGATTCGAGGTTTGCCTCGCCGCTGACGGCAATGAGGCGCTGCGCCAGTTTTTGGATGATCCGTGCGATATCGTCATGCTGGACGTGGAGATGCCGGGCCTGGATGGGTATCAGGTGTGTGCCGCCTTGCGCAAGGAAGCCGGTGACGAATTGCCGATCATCATGGTGACCGCCATGGATGACACCGATTCGATTGAGCGAGCCTACGAACACGGCGCCACCGACTTTATCGCCAAGCCCATCAACTGGACGCTGATCAGCCATCGGGTGAAATACCTGATGCGTGCGTATCAGGCTTCCCAGGATTTGCGCGAGGCCAAAGACCGCAATGCGGCAGTGCTGCAAGCCATCCCGGATTTGCTCTTCGAGCTCGATATTGATGGTCACTACATCGACTACCATTCGCCGCGCACCGACTTGCTGGCTGCGCCAGCCGAGAGCCTGGTCGGTAGAACCGTCAAGGACGTTCTGCCGCCCGAGGCCGCCGAGGTCTGCATGTCCGCCTTGCGCGAGGCCCATGACAAGGGGGCGTCAAGTGGACAGCAATTCGAACTGCAGTTGCCGCATGGGACATTCTGGTTCGAATTGTCCATCGCGCCAAAAATCACCGACTCCGGGCAGACACCGCATTTCATCGTCCTGTCCCGCGACATTACCGATCGCAAACTGGCGGAGCAAAAAATCAGCCAGCTGGCCTATTTCGACAGCCTGACCCGGTTGCCGAACCGGCAATCCTTCATGGAGCGACTGGATCGGGAAGTCAGGATTGCCCAGCGTGAGACCAGGCAACTCGCCGTCCTGTTCATGGATCTGGATGGATTCAAAGCCATCAACGACACCATGGGCCACAATACTGGCGACCTGATTCTGCAATGGGCGGCAGACCGTCTGCAAAAAAGTATCCGTCCCAATGACATGGTGTCGCGTGCGAAGGACGACAAAATCGAAGTGGAGCTCGCCCGCCTCGGCGGCGACGAATTCACCGCGCTGATCCCCAACATCTCCCGGCCCGAAGAGGCGCTGATGGTGGCGCACCGAATCCGCGAATTGATGCGTCGCCCCTTCATGCTGGATGGACGTGAAGTGGTGCTGACCGCCAGCATTGGCATCGCGCTCTTTCCCAGCGATGGTGAGGACGCAGCCAGTCTGCTCAAGCACGCAGACACCGCCATGTACCATGCCAAGGACAAGGGGCGTGACAATTGCCAGTTCTACTGCAGTTCACTCACGCAGCGTGCGCAGCAGCGGCTCAATCTGGAAAGCAACCTGCGTCAGGCACTGACGCGCGAAGAGTTCAGCCTGGTTTATCAGCCCCAGCTGGACCTGGTGAGCGGCCGTATCCGGTCGATCGAGGCCCTCATACGCTGGAATCACCCGGAGCAGGGAACGATTTCCCCGATGGATTTCATTCCGCTGGCAGAGGAAAACGGCCTGATCGTGCCGATTGGCGAATGGGTATTGCGCACCGCCTGCACGGATGCCGCCCGCTGGCAGGCTGCGGGAAAGGGCTTGCGTGTCGCGGTGAATCTGTCACCGATGCAATTCAAGGACCCCAACCTGGTGAAGACCGTATTTGACATTCTGGAACAGACCGGCTTGGCCCCCGAATTGCTGGAACTGGAGGTGACGGAAGGCGCGGTGATGGAGGACAGCGGGGCAACGCTCGCAACCCTGGAGGCACTGAGCGATGGCGGGGTGCAGATTGCATTGGACGATTTTGGAACCGGCTATTCGTCCATGAACTATCTCAAGCGCATGCCGCTGAACAATCTCAAGGTGGACCAGAGCTTTGTGCAGGGCTTGCCGCATGACCGGGAGAACTATGCCATCGTCCGGGCCATACTCTCTTTGGCTAAAAATCTCGGCTTCAGCGTGACGGCCGAGGGCGTGGAAACCCTTGAGCAGGCCGAGGCGCTAAAAAGCCTGTCTTGCAATACGCTGCAGGGCTTCTACTTCAGCAGGCCGGTACCCGCTGCGGATATTCTTGATCTGCTGAGCCGGGAGTGGTTGCTGGAGGATACGAAGACAAGCGATGTTGCCCCGGATGCCCAGCTGTCACGATAGCTGCAGTCGTGACAGGTTAACGGTCGGGCAAGTCTTCTTGCCGCAGCATGAACACGAATTGGTCGCCGCTTTCGGTATCGAGCCAGGTAAAGGGCAGGGCGGGGTAGGCGGCTTCGAGGACATCGCGGTTGTGGCCGATTTCGACCACCAGCAGGCCACCGGGATTGAGGTGGGATTTCGCTTTTGCCAGAATCTGCCGGGCGGCGTCGAGGCCGTCTGCGCCTGAACCCAGCGCCAGTGCGGGTTCGGCCTGATATTCCGGCGGCAGCGTGGCGACTGAGTTGGCGTTGACGTAGGGCGGGTTGCTGATGATGACGTCGTAGGTACGGCCTTGCAACGCCGCGAACAAATCCGACTTGATCAGCTCGACGCGATCCTGCAAGCCGTAATCGGCCACGTTGCGTGCGGCCACGTCGAGCGCGTCCTGAGACAAATCTACTGCATCGATGCTGGCGTTGGGAAAGGCCAGCGCGGCCAGGATCGCCAAACAACCTGAACCGGTGCATAGATCGAGCGCGCGGGTCACGGCTTCCGGATTTTCAACCCAGGGTGACAGCTGCTCGGGCAGCAGTTCGGCGATAAACGAGCGCGGCACGATCACGCGTTCATCCACGTAAAACCGGTGTTCGGCCAGCCAGGCTTCATGAGTGAGATAAGCAGCCGGCAGGCGCTCGCGCACGCGGCGCTCGATCACGGTTTTGACCTGTTCGGCCTCGTCGTGGGTGAGGCTGGCGTCGAGAAACGGATCGAGGCGGTCGAGCGGCAGGTGCAGGGTGTGCAGGATCAGGTAGGCC
>JAABQE010000121.1 GCA_011391655.1 Hydrogenophilales bacterium | reverse complement strand
GGCATTGTTGCGATCGGCAAGGATGTCGAGCGACGCGGCAGCAAGCAGGTGGGGTCGATCCTGATTGACCGGATGACGCTGGCGGGGAATTGAACTAACAACTCTAGTCCAGTACCGAGGCACGTGCTAAGGTAATACCTGTCCATACCCGCCAGGAGCACGCCATGACTGACACAGCCACTCGCCCTATCGCCATCAAGATCGACAACGACACCCGCGAGCGTATCAAGCGGCTTGCGGAGGCGCGTCACCGCACCTCACACTGGCTGATGCGGGAAGCCATCCGCCAATTTGTCGAACGCGAGGAAAAACGGGAAGCGTTCCGGCAGGATGCCATCAACGCCTGGCAGGAATATCAGGACACCGGCCTGCATGTAACCGGAGATGAAGTCATTACGTGGCTCGATACCTGGGGCGAAGAAAACGAACAAACCGCGCCCGTATGCCACAAGTAAGATTCGCCCCTGCCGCATTGCGGGATTTGGAACGATTGCGCGAGTTTTTACGCCTCAAAAACCCTGCTGCGGCCAAACGGGCGGCGCTTGCGATTACCAAGGCCATCAAGATTCTTGGGCAACACCCGCAAATCGGCAGGCCCTCCGAAGAATTGGATAGGGAGTTTATTGAAGAGCAAAACCCCGAGGGGAACAAGCACCGGGAGTTACTGATCGATTTTGGCGACAGCGGTTATGTCGCGCTGTACCGATACGAGAACGACCTCGTGACCGTGCTGGCGCTCCGACACCAGAAGGAAGTTGGGTAAATCCATGCGCTGCGCCATCGTCGTGAATCAATTCGAACCTGGAACCTATGATCATTGAGTCAAGATGATCGGATATGTCCATCCAATCGGGCTCTCCATCCTCCTGCTTACACTCAGCAATGTATTCATGACATTTGCGTGGTACGCCCATCTCAAGGAGCTGAATCAAAAACCCTGGCTCGTCGCTGCGCTGGTCAGCTGGGGCATCGCGTTCTTCGAGTACATGCTGCAGGTTCCGGGCAACCGCATCGGCTTCACGGTGCTGTCCGTTGCCCAACTCAAAATTCTGCAGGAAGTCATCACCCTCAGCGTGTTTGTGCCGTTCGCCTACTTTTACTTGAAGGAACCGCTGAAGCTTGACTATGTGTGGGCCGCGCTGTGCATCCTCGGCGCGGTGTATTTCGTGTTTCGTAGCAAGGTGGGCGCTGCATGACGCGCACCGTTCAACGCGCTCTCTTCGCACTGTTCGCCCTGCTGCTGCTCGCCGGGTGCGAGCGCGCGCCGACGTTGCCGCGGCTCAGTGCGAACGACGTGATCCTCGCCTTTGGCGACAGCCTCACGTACGGCACCGGCGCCGAACCCAGCGAAGCCTACCCGGCGAAACTGGTCGGCCTAACGCAGCGCGCGGTCGTCAACGCAGGCGTGCCGGGCGAGACGACGGCGGAAGGCTTGCAGCGTCTGCCCGCGCTGCTGGATGAGCATCACCCCAGGCTGGTGCTGCTGTGCCTCGGCGGCAACGACATGCTGCGGCGCCTGCCCGCCAGCGAAACCGAAAACAATCTGCGCCTGATGCTGCAGACGCTGCGCGCGAGCGGCATCCAGGTGGTACTGATCGGCGTGCCCGAACCCAGGATTTTCGGCGGCGCACCCGACTTCTATGCGCAACTGGCGGAGGAATTCCAGCTGCCTTACGAAGGCGATATCCTCAATGCCGTTTTGAAAGACAACGCACTCAAATCCGACCCGATCCACCCAAACGCTGCCGGCTATGAAGTCATTGCCCAGGAGTTGACCAAGTTGCTAAAGGAATCCGGCGCACTATGAACGCACTCTTTGCCCTGTCGCGCGCCATTGACGCCCTCACCGAACGCGTCGGCCGCCTCGTTATCTGGCTGGTGCTGGTCGCCACGCTGGTTTCGGCGGGCAATGCGCTTGCCCGCTACCTGATCGGCGAAAGTTCGAATGCCTGGCTGGAAATCCAGTGGTATCTGTTCGGCGCGGTGTTTTTGCTGGCGGCGGGCTACACGCTGAAGCACAACGGCCATGTGCGGATCGATATTTTCTACGGGAGGCTGGGGCCCAAAGGCCAGGCGCTGATCGACCTGATCGGCGGTCTGTTTTTTCTGCTGCCGATGGCGGGTCTGCTGGCGTGGCTGGCGTGGCCGATGTTCATGGACGCGTGGACGACGCATGAAATGTCGCCCGATTCGGGCGGCCTGGTGCGCTGGCCGGTGAAGCTGCTGCTGCCGGTCGGTTTCGGCCTGCTGGCGCTGCAGGGCGTGGCCGAAATCATCAAGCGCATCGGCGTGCTGACGGGCGCGCTGGTGCTGGAGCACGAAACGCCGGCAGAGGAATTGTGATGGAGAACCTCGCCCCCTTCATGTTCCTCGGCCTGGTGGTGTTCATGCTGCTGGGCTATCCGGTGGCGTTCGCGCTCGCCGCCAACGGCCTGCTGTTCGCCGGCATCGGCCTCGCCAGCGGAGCGTTCGATTTCTCGCTGCTGTCGGCGCTGCCCGAACGCGTCTACGGCATTGTCGCCAACCCGACCTTGCTGGCCATCCCCTTCTTCGCGCTGATGGGACTGATCCTCGAACGCTCGGGCATGGCCGAAGACCTGCTCGACACCATCGGCCAGTTGTTCGGATCGATGAGAGGAGGACTCGCCTACGCAGTGATTTTCGTCGGTGCGCTGCTCGCCGCCACCACCGGCGTGGTCGCCGCTTCGGTGATCGCGATGGGGCTGATTTCACTGCCGGTGATGCTGCGCTACGGCTACGACAAGCAGCTGGCGTCCGGCGTCATCGCCGCGTCGGGCACACTGGCGCAGATCATCCCGCCCTCGCTGGTGTTGATCATCCTGGCAGACCAGCTCGGCACCTCGGTCGGCGACATGTACAAGGGCGCGCTGCTGCCTGGCATGGCGCTGGTCAGCCTGTATCTGCTGTACGTGTTCGTGCTCACGTTGATCAACCCGGCAGCCGCACCCGCGATGCCGGCGAGCGCGCGCACCCTGCATGGCACCGCGTTATTTGCCCGCGTACTCACCACGCTGGTGCCGCCGCTGGTGCTGATTTTCCTGGTGCTCGGCACCATCTTTCTCGGCGTCGCCACCCCTACCGAAGGCGGTGCAATGGGCGCGGCAGGCGCACTGCTGCTGGCGCTGGTGCGCGGACGGCTGACGCGGCTGCAG
>JAABQE010000120.1 GCA_011391655.1 Hydrogenophilales bacterium | reverse complement strand
TATTCAGCCCTTCATAAGAAAAGCGGTCGCGATCAGCCAGCCAGCATTCGTTGACGTCTTCGTTCTCGCGCGGCAGCACGCGCATGACCTTGTTGTCCTTGACATGCACGGTGAGGTTCGAGCCCAGGCTGTCGTGCGGGCTAATTGAAAAACGGCGTCCCAACTCCCAGGCGCGTGCCGAGTAACGGAATGGTTTGCTGGTCAGGGCGCCGACCGGACACAGATCGATGATGTTGCCCGACAGTTCGGACGCCACCTGATGTGCCAGGAAGGGCATGACCTCGGTGTGCTCGCCCCGCCCGGCCATGCCGAGTTCCATCACGCCGGCGATTTCCTGGCCAAAACGAACGCAGCGGCTGCAATGAATGCAGCGTGTCATGTCGGTCGCAATCAAGGGGCCGAGGTTTTTCTCGGTGACGACACGCTTGACTTCCTGGTAGCGCGAAGACGACGCTCCATAGCCCACCGCAAGATCCTGCAGGGTACATTCGCCGCCCTGATCGCAAATCGGGCAATCGAGCGGATGGTTGATGAGCAGAAACTCCATCACGCTTTTCTGTGCGTTGATCGCATATTCCGAGCGGGTCTGTACCTTCATGCCGTCGGTCACCGGCGTCGCGCAGGCCGGCAGCGGCTTGGGCGCCTTTTCCACCTGCACCAGGCACATCCGGCAATTGGCCGCGATCGACAGTTTCTTGTGATAACAGAAATGCGGGATCGTCACGCCGATCTGGTTGGCCGCATCCATGATGGTGCTGCCACTCTCGACCGTGAGCGCCTTGCCGTCGATTTCGATATTGAGCGTGGCCATGACTACACCAGACAGCGCTTGTGTTCGACGTGGTACGCGAACTCATCGCCAAAATGTTTGAGGAAGCTTTGCACCGGCATCGCCGCTGCGTCGCCGAGCGCGCAAATCGTGTGGCCGCCAATCTTGCCTGCGACGCTGTTGAGCAGTTCAAGGTCATCGGGACGCCCCTGGCCATGCTCGATACGGTGAACCACCCGATACATCCAGCCGGTGCCTTCACGGCACGGCGTACACTGGCCACACGATTCCTCATGGTAGAAGTACGACAACCGCTCCAGCGCCCGCACCATGCAGGTCGTTTCGTCCATCACGATCACCGCACCCGAACCCAGCATCGAGCCCGCCTTGGCAATGCAGTCGAAATCCATGGTGCTATCCATCATGATGCTGCCGGGCAGCACCGGCGCAGACGAGCCGCCAGGGATGACCGCCTTCAATTGATGGCCGTTCCGCACCCCGCCTGCCATCTCCAGCAGTACTGAAAATGGCGTGCCGAGAGAAACTTCGAAGTTGCCAGGATTGTTGACGTGGCCCGACACCGAAAACAGTTTGGAGCCACCATTGTTGGGTTTGCCAAGCTCCAGAAAGGCCTGACCACCGTGCTGCATGATCCAGGGGACGCTTGCCAGCGTTTCGGTGTTGTTGATCGTCGTCGGCTTGCCATACAGACCAAAGCTGGCTGGAAACGGTGGTTTAAAACGTGGCTGGCCTTTCTTGCCTTCAAGCGATTCGAGCAGCGCAGTTTCCTCGCCGCAGATGTAAGCACCGTAACCATGGTGCGCATGCAGCTGAAAGCTGAAATCGGTGCCGAACAAGTTATCGCCAAGATAGCCCGCTGCGCGGGCCTCAGCCAGCGCACGTTCGAAAATCTCATACACGTCAAAGATTTCGCCGTGGATGTAGTTGTAGCCGACCTTCGCGCCCAGCACGTACCCTGCAATCGCCATGCCTTCAATCAGCTGGTGCGGGTTGTAACGCAGGATGTCGCGATCCTTGAAGGTACCTGGCTCGCCTTCGTCGCTGTTACACACGATGTATTTGTCGCCGGGAAACGCACGCGGCATGAAGCTCCACTTGAGCCCGGTGGGAAAGCCCGCCCCGCCCCGTCCACGCAGGGCGGAAAGCTTGAGCTGGGCGATGATGTCGTCGCCTGATACACCTTCGGTGATGACTCGACGCAACGCCTGATAACCGCCATTCGCGACATAGGTCGCGAGCGCAGCGGGATCAGCCAATTCCTGTGTCCAGGAACAGACCTTGACGCTGGGCGTGAGCAGGCTCATTTCAGCTGCTCCAGCAGTTCGTCTATTTTTTCCGGTGTGAGGTGGGTGTGCATGGCATGGTTGTTATGCAGACACATCGGTGCATCGCCACACGCCCCCATGCACTCCCCCTCTTTCAGGGTGTAGCGGCCATCCTGGGTGGTTTCGCCAAACCCGATGCCGAGCCTGTTTTTAAGATGCTCGGCGATCTCGTTCGCCCCCATCAAGGCGCAGGGCAGATTGGTACACAGCGTAATCTTGTTGCGCCCCACCGAATGGGTGTCGTACATGTTGTAGAACGTGGCCACCTCGTAAGCCGCGATGGCTGGCATCTCCAGATAATTCGCGACATATTCGATCAGCTCGGGCTTGAGCCAGCCCTTTTCCGTCTGTGCTATGCGCAGCGCGCCCATCACAGCGGACTGTTTGTGTTCGACCGGGTATTTGGCGATTTCCAGATCGATGAGTGCGAGCGATTCAACAGACAACATCAGCGGTCAATCTCCCCAAACACAATATCCTGCGTGCCGATGATGGCAACGACGTCGGCGATCATATGGCCGCGCGACATTTCGTCGAGCGCTGCCAGATGCGCATAACCCGGCGCACGGATTTTCAGCCGGTAGGGTTTATTGGCACCGTCCGACACCAGGTAAATACCAAATTCGCCCTTGGGATGCTCCACTGCGGCATAAGCCTCGCCTGCCGGGACATGCATCCCTTCGGTGAAGAGTTTGAAATGGTGAATCAACTCTTCCATGTTCTGCTTCATGTCGATCCGCGAGGGCGGCGCAACCTTGTGGTTGTCGACGATGACCGGACCGGGATTTTTACGCAGCCAGTCAACGCACTGTTTGATGATGCGGTTCGACTGCCGGAATTCTTCAATGCGCACCAGATAGCGGTCGTAACAATCGCCATTGGTGCCGACCGGGATATCGAAATCCATGCGGTCATACACTTCATAAGGCTGCTTCTTGCGCAGATCCCATTCAACGCCGGAACCACGCAACATCGGCCCGGTGAATCCAAGTGCCAAAGCACGCTCGGGCGACACGACACCGATACCCACCGTGCGCTGTTTCCAGATGCGGTTATCGG